>NZ_CAUQJA010000001.1:0-176281 GCF_963518475.1 uncultured Streptococcus sp.
AATTTGGGCTTATAGCCCTGGGACAAACCACCCGTTTGACGGGTGGTCATGATTTAGAAATTACCTCTAAATATGGTAAAATAGTAGGAGAATAATGTGAGGAAAATGAATGTCAAACAGTTTTGAAATTTTGATGAATCAACTGGGGGTGCCTGCTGAAATGAGACAGGATCCTGCTTTATCACAAGCTGATATTGAGCGAGTTGTGGTTCATAAAATTAGTAAGGTATGGGAGTTTCATTTCGTATTTTCTAATATTTTACCGATTGAAATCTTTTTAGAAATAAAGAAAGGTTTGAGCGAAGAATTTTCTAAGACAGGCAATAAAGCTATTTTCGAAATCAAGGCTCTGTCTCAAGAATTTTCAAATCAACTCTTGCAGTCCTACTATAGGGAGGCTTTCTCTGAGGGGTCATGTGCTAGCCAAGGTTTTAAGTCCCTTTATCAGAATTTGCGAGTTCGTGCGGAGGGGAATCAACTCTTTATCGAAGGCTCTGAGGCGATTGATAAGGAACACTTTAAGAAGAATCATCTTCCTAATTTAGCGAAACAACTTGAAAAATTTGGTTTTCCAACTTTTAATTGTCAAGTAGAGAAGAATGATGTCCTGACCCAAGAGCAGGAAGAGGCCTTTCATGCTGAAAATGAGCAGATTGTTCAAGCTGCCAATGAGGAAGCGCTCCGTGCTATGGAACAACTAGAACAGATGGCACCTCCTCCAGCGGAAGAGAAACCAGCCTTTGATTTTCAAACGAAAAAAGCTGCAGCTAAACCCAAGCTAGATAAGGCAGAGATTACTCCTATGATCGAAGTGACGACGGAGGAAAATCGTCTGGTCTTTGAAGGGGTTGTGTTTGATGTGGAGCAAAAAGTGACCAGAACAGGGCGTGTTTTGATCAACTTTAAAATGACGGACTACACTTCAAGTTTTTCGATGCAAAAGTGGGTTAAGAACGAGGAAGAGGCTCAGAAGTTTGATTTAATCAAGAAAAACTCTTGGCTCCGAGTTCGTGGGAATGTGGAGATGAATAACTTCACACGTGATTTGACTATGAACGTGCAAGACGTGCAGGAAGTTGTTCACTATGAGCGGAAGGACTTGATGCCAGAAGGTGAGCGTCGAGTTGAGTTTCATGCTCATACTAACATGTCGACCATGGATGCACTACCCGAGGTAGAAGAGATCGTTGCGACAGCTGCTAAGTGGGGACACAAGGCGGTTGCCATCACGGACCATGGAAATGTTCAGTCCTTCCCACACGGTTATAAGGCGGCTAAGAAAGCGGGAATCCAGCTGATCTATGGTATGGAAGCCAATATCGTGGAGGACCGTGTTCCTATCGTCTATAACGAAGTAGAGATGGACTTGTCAGAAGCGACCTATGTGGTCTTTGACGTGGAAACAACGGGACTTTCAGCTATTTATAATGACTTGATTCAGGTTGCGGCCTCTAAGATGTACAAGGGGAATGTTATTGCCGAATTTGATGAATTTATCAATCCTGGTCATCCCTTGTCAGCTTTTACTACTGAGTTGACTGGAATTACAGATGACCATGTCAAAAATGCCAAACCACTAGAACAAGTTTTGCAAGAATTCCAAGAATTCTGCAAGGATACAGTCTTAGTTGCCCATAATGCTACCTTTGACGTTGGCTTTATGAATGCCAATTATGAGCGTCATGGTTTGCCTAAGATTAGTCAACCAGTGATTGATACGCTTGAGTTTGCTAGAAACCTGTATCCTGAGTATAAACGTCATGGTTTGGGGCCTTTGACCAAGCGTTTTGGTGTGGCCTTAGAGCATCACCACATGGCCAACTACGATGCGGAAGCTACTGGTCGTCTGCTCTTTATTTTTATCAAAGAAGTAGCAGAAAAACATGGTGTGACCGATCTAGCTAGACTCAACATTGATTTGATTAGTTCAGATTCTTATAAAAAAGCTCGGATTAAACATGCGACAATTTATGTCAAGAATCAAGTAGGGCTAAAAAATATCTTTAAACTGGTTTCTTTGTCCAATACTAAGTACTTTGAAGGGGTGCCACGAATTCCGAGAACAGTTCTAGATGCCCATCGGGAAGGTTTGATTTTAGGTTCAGCTTGCTCTGAAGGTGAAGTTTTTGACGCAGTCGTTTCCCAAGGTGTGGATGCGGCGGTTGAGGTGGCCAAGTATTATGACTTTATCGAGGTCATGCCACCAGCTATCTATGCGCCATTGATCGCCAAGGAGCAGGTCAAGGATATGGAAGAACTCCAGACCATTATCAAGAGTTTGATAGAGGTGGGAGACCGTCTTGGCAAGCCCGTTTTGGCTACGGGAAATGTCCACTATATCGAACCAGAAGAAGAAATTTACCGTGAAATTATCGTCCGTAGTTTGGGACAGGGGGCGATGATTAACCGAACTATCGGTCATGGGGAACATGCCCAACCAGCACCACTTCCCAAGGCTCATTTTAGAACGACCAATGAAATGTTGGATGAATTTGCCTTCTTGGGAGAGGAACTGGCTCGCAAATTGGTTATTGAAAACACCAATGCCTTGGCAGAAATCTTTGAACCCGTTGAGGTTGTTAAGGGTGACTTGTACACGCCTTTCATCGACAAGGCGGAAGAAACGGTTGCTGAGTTGACCTATAAGAAGGCTTTTGAGATTTATGGAAATCCGCTGCCAGATATTGTTGATTTGCGGATTGAAAAAGAATTAACTTCTATTCTGGGGAATGGATTTGCTGTGATTTATCTGGCATCGCAGATGCTGGTGCAACGTTCCAATGAACGGGGTTACTTGGTTGGTTCTCGTGGGTCTGTTGGGTCCAGTTTCGTTGCTACCATGATTGGGATTACAGAGGTTAATCCTCTCTCTCCACACTATGTCTGTGGTCAGTGTCAGTACAGTGAGTTTATCACAGATGGTTCTTATGGTTCAGGTTTTGATATGCCCAATAAGGACTGTCCAAACTGTGGTCACAAACTCAGCAAAAACGGACAGGATATTCCTTTCGAGACCTTCCTTGGTTTTGATGGGGATAAGGTTCCCGATATTGACTTGAACTTCTCGGGAGAAGACCAGCCTAGCGCCCACTTGGATGTGCGTGATATCTTTGGTGAGGAATATGCCTTCCGTGCAGGAACGGTTGGTACGGTGGCTGCCAAGACTGCCTATGGCTTTGTCAAGGGCTACGAGCGAGATTATGGCAAGTTTTATCGTGATGCAGAGGTGGAACGTCTAGCCCAGGGAGCTGCTGGTGTCAAACGAACGACAGGACAACACCCAGGGGGAATCGTTGTTATTCCTAACTACATGGATGTCTACGACTTTACGCCTGTCCAGTATCCAGCAGATGATGTGACGGCTGAATGGCAGACGACTCACTTTAACTTCCACGATATCGACGAGAACGTCCTCAAACTCGATGTACTGGGACATGATGATCCGACTATGATTCGAAAACTTCAGGACTTGTCTGGTATTGATCCTAATGAAATCCCTATGGATGACGAAGGCGTGATGGCCCTCTTTTCTGGGACTGATGTGCTAGGTGTGACTCCTGAACAAATCGGAACTCCTACGGGAATGCTGGGGATTCCAGAGTTTGGAACCAACTTTGTTCGAGGGATGGTAGATGAAACCCATCCGACAACCTTTGCGGAGTTGCTTCAGCTCTCAGGTCTATCCCATGGTACCGATGTGTGGTTGGGAAATGCCCAGGATTTGATCAAGCAAGGAATTGCGGACCTATCAACCGTTATCGGTTGTCGGGACGATATCATGGTTTACCTCATGCATGCGGGTCTGGAACCTAAGATGGCCTTTACCATCATGGAACGGGTGCGTAAGGGCTTGTGGCTCAAGATTTCTGAAGAAGAGAGAAATGGCTATATCGAAGCTATGAAGGCTAATAAGGTGCCAGAGTGGTATATCGAATCCTGTGGAAAAATTAAGTACATGTTCCCTAAAGCCCATGCGGCAGCCTACGTTATGATGGCCTTGCGTGTAGCTTACTTCAAGGTTCACCATCCGATTTATTACTACTGTGCTTACTTCTCCATTCGTGCTAAGGCTTTTGATATCAAGACTATGGGGGCGGGCTTGGATGCTATCAAGCGCAGAATGGCAGAAATTGCTGAAAAACGGAAGAACAATGAAGCCTCTAATGTGGAGATTGACCTCTATACAACTCTTGAGATTGTCAATGAAATGTGGGAACGTGGTTTCAAGTTTGGGAAGTTAGACCTCTACCGTAGTGATGCGACTGAATTCATCATTGACGGAGATACACTGATTCCACCATTTGTCGCTATGGATGGTCTGGGAGAGAACGTTGCTAAGCAGTTGGTCCGAGCGCGTGAAGAGGGAGAATTCCTCTCTAAAACAGAACTACGCAAGCGTGGTGGACTCTCATCAACCTTGGTTGAAAAGATGGATGAAATGGGTATTCTTGGAAATATGCCAGAGGATAACCAGTTGAGTTTGTTTGATGAGTTGTTTTAAAAAAAATTAACAGACGGACAAATATTGTCCATCTGCTTTGTTATACTATAAGTATAAAAGAAAAAGAGGTTTAAATGATGAACAATACAGGATTAGATAGCAAATATCAATTTGAAAATTTTGTAGAAAAAGATGGTAATGCTTTAGCAAAGAAAGAAGCCTTAGAAGTAGTAAAGAACTTAGGCTTAAAATACAATCCATTTTATATTTATGGGGAATCGGGTTCAGGAAAAACACATCTCTTGCAAGCAATTGGAAATAAGGTTCTTGAGAATAATCCAGAAAAGCGAGTAAAATATATTTCTGCCGAAAACTTATTAGAAAGTGAGCTAGAAATACAAAAAATTAGAGGTGAGGAGTTGGATCTTCTACTAGTAGATGATATTCAGGTATTGGGAGAAAAAGATGATATGATTCAAGAAAAATTTTTTAACCTCTTTAATTCTTTCTTTGGTAGGAAAACGCAAATTGTTTTATCTGGTAATTCTGAACCAGATCAGTTGAAAAATGTTCAATCTCGTTTGATTGTGCGTTTTAAGTGGGGAATGACGGCGTGTCTAACATCGCTTGAAGATTAATAAAAAGGACTTTAGATGAATGATCAAGAGAGACTACTAACAATCTTTTTACGTTTACAGTTTGGAACTCCGTTAGGAAAAAAGCAACTGACTCAGGAATTTGAAGTTAGTGAAAAGACGATACAGAGAGATTTTTCGCTCCTTCGTGATATTTTATCCAGTCATCCCGATTTTAGTGGAGACTTGCTTTATAGTCGTAAAACAAATAAGTATAGCCTATCAAGTAAGTCAGTTTTTAATAAAAAGGATATACTCGTTATTTCAAAGATTTTATTGGAAAATCGAGCACTGAATAGGCCAGAAATTGATAGCTTACTAAAAAATTTACTGATTTTAGTTCCTCGTGATGATCAGAAAGAAATTGAGCAGATTATTGGCAGTGAAAAGCTTAATTATGCTCCCTTAGCGGATCAGCAAAATAGAATAGAGAAAATTTGGAATTTATCAGAGGCTATTTTGCATGAACAGGTTCTAGACATTATCTATCAAAAACCTTATTCTGAGTCTTCTAAGAAGCAGACTGTTTTGCCAGTCTCTCTTTACTATGATAATCATTATTTCTATCTGGTTGTTTACCAGTTGAAACATGCTACTTATATTACTTTAAGAGTAGACCGTATCCAGTCATGGTATCTTAGTGGTATAGAGAAACCTTCTATTTCTTATCGAGATAAATTTAGAGATGGCGACATTCGTAACGAGAGAGTGGATGCTTTTATCGGGAAGAAAATCAGTATTGAAATCGAGTATTTGTACGATCCGACGATTGTGATGGATCAATTTCCAAATGCAAAAATAGTTGGGAAAAATGGCGGCTGGACTCATTTTCAGTTTGAAAGTCAGCATACACCGGGTCTTAAACGCTGGTTGCTGGGACAAGGGGAAGCAGTTACTGTTTTATCTCCTCGGATTTTAGTAGAGGATATGAAGCAAACAGTTCAAGAAATGATAGATAAATATAGATGAGGATAAAATGAGTATTCAATTTACTTCTAAAAAGGTTGGAGAACTATTGAAAAAAGGAAATTTGCGGATTCCTTCTTATCAAAGACCATATAAATGGAACAGAAAACATATCCGTAATCTTTTTTATGATTTACGAGATGCTATGGGGAAAAAGGAATATCAGATTGGTTCCGTTATCTTACATGAAAATGATAGATACTTAGATATTGTCGATGGACAGCAACGGCTAATTTCAATTTCCTTGTTTCTTCATTTATTAGATGATTTAGAGAATTATAAGGGTGCTAAGCAACTGCTGAGTGCTACTGTATCTGGAGAGCTATCTTGCTATCATGCGAGTGAAAATTATAATGAGTGGGAAAATTTGACTCAATTGGTTGGCGAAAATCAGGCAAAAGATATTTGCAATTTTTTATTGGAAAATTGTTCTGTCTCCGTGATTACTATGCCACAGAAACGATTATCTGAAGCCTTTCAGTTATTTGATTCTCAGAATAATCGTGGAAAATCTTTAGAACCTCATGATTTGCTCAAAGCTTATCATCTTCGCAAGCAAGATTCCGAAGATGAAAGAATTGTGGAAAAGTGGGAGCAATTTGTAGAAGATAAAGATTTAAGTCTCAAAGAGTTATTTGATAAACATCTTTTTCGTATGAGACGTTGGTCGAGAGGAGAGACAGGATTGACAAACAAGCGTTATGGTTCTTATCTCCGTTTTACAGAGGATTTTATTGACGATTTTAAAGGTGTTGATTTGAACCAGAATTTTCCATATCTAGAATTGTATCGTCATATTGAAAATCTCCCCATGTACATTACTATGCCAATCATTGATGGAAGTAAATTTTTTGAGTATATTGAATCTGCTCATGAAACTATTAAAAATCATAAAGATTTTTTAAATGCAGAGTTAGGATTTTCTGATGAACCTGAAGGGGAAGAAAAAAATCTAGCTTACCCAGAAGGTATGTTGAACATTTACAATAGCTCAAAGGGACGCTACCTCAAGTGTCACAATATGTTCTTAAATATTTGTTCACTGTTTGCAGAGAGATTTGGAAAAGATGAGTTATCAAAGGAGATAGTAGAGACCTTGTTTATTTGGTCTTATTACCCTCGAGTTAAGTCTAAAGCTATATATGATGCAACGGTAGGGAAATACGCCGCTGGTGGAAGTTTTAGACAAAAAGAGGCTCAAAAGCTATTTCAACTTTTATCCCATGCTGTTACTCCGAATGATTTCATGATCAAGATAGATAGAGAATTATTTGAAAATTATACTGTGGACAAGATTATAGAAGAGGAAAAAGATAAATGGTAGAAACACATATAAGCTTATCAGTTAATCGTTTGTTAAATGAAGATACCTATGCTATCCCTCTTTATCAGAGAAATTTTGCTTGGACTTATGATGAAATTGAGCAGTTATTGAACGACGTAGCAGATGCTTTTCAAGAAAATAGAGACAATTACTATATTGGAACATTAGTCGTTAATAAAGAGAATGACATTTTCAAAATCATAGATGGGCAACAACGAACAACAGCCCTTAATTTGATTGCCTTAGCTTTGAAACATGAGTATGGTTTTGATAGATTGAAAGCTGTCAATCTTACCTTCCCAGCTCGGAAAAAATCAAATGAGAATATTCGAAAATTATTTACTAAGCAAGAAATTTCAGAGGGCGATGAAAATGAGTTGACCAGAGGCTATGGACATGCTAAAGACGCATTGAAAAAAGTGTTAGAAGAGCGCCGTCTTGATCCTCAGTCTTTCGTTGATTATCTTTTTGAGAATGTCATCATTTTTCGGAGTATACTTCCTGAAGATTTAGATTTGAATCTTTATTTCGAACGTTTCAACTCTCGAGGCGAACAACTAGAGGCTCATGAGATTCTCAAGGCACAAATGATGTCTAAATTTGGTGAAGATCAAGAAATGGCACAAAAATTTGCGAGAATTTGGGATGCCTGTGCAGAGTTTGATAAGCCGGTAGCAAGTCAGTTTAAGATGCGACGGAAGAGAGCAGATGACTTTCAAGAACGTGAACGTATTTTTGGATGGCATTTTACAAATTATTCATTTCATAATATTTATAATGATATTGATTTTCATCAAAATGAAAGAAGAAAGTTATCAGATATATTAGGAAAAAAGATAAATGAAAAAAATATAGAAGTAGAAAAAGATTTTGGCGATTATACTACAGTCATTGATTTTCCAACATTCTTACTCCATGTATTGGCAATTGCGGAAGGTAAGAAAACTGATGAGATTCAACTAGATGATAAGAAACTCTTAGCACTATTTGATATAAAAAATAAAGATAAAACTTGGGTTATTGAATTTAGTGAATTTCTTCTTAGAATAAAACATATTTTCGATAATTACATCGTTAGAAACTCGAATACGGATTCTTCAAGTAGAAATAAGGATGAATGGTTTTTACAGAAGGGGGCTTATTATGAATATCAACCTAATGGGAAAGCGAAAGAGCATTACATAGTTGAAGAACGCTTTACTAATAATACGTTTTCGGATTCGGAGATTAACCAAAACATCATTCTTCTCCAATCCATGTTTGCTGTGACCTTTACTGCTAATCGTGATAGTCGTTGGTTATATGAAATCTTGCAATTCTTGTTTAACCATATTGAAGAGTTAAATCAAGCAGAATTTGCTAGTCTGTTTAAGAATTTTCTTGAGAAAATGGCAGTGAGATATGCTGAGGAAAGATTGTTCACAGAAGATAAAACTATCAAAAAATACGGGGCAATTCCTGTTTATGCTTTTAACTTTGTGGATTATATTTTGTGGAAAAATCGTGCCGAATTAGAGAAAGAGTACAAGGATATTAATTTTGATCATTTCAAATTTGCCTATCGCCGTTCCATAGAGCATTGGTATCCTCAGAATCCAAATCGACATGATGGAGAGAGCCAATTACCTGCTGAGTTTTTACATTCTTTTGGCAATCTTTGTATCATTACCGATAGTCAGAACTCCAGGTTTGGTAACTCCTATCCAGAGGCTAAATTAGAACAATGGGAAAGAGAAGGGATATTCCGTCGTCAGAGTTTAAAATTACAGATGATGGCAAAGATAACTTCTAAAAAAAATAGATGGGATATTGGTGAGATTCAATCTATGGAAAAAGAAGTGGAAAGATATGTACAAAATTTTTGTAATAGCTAATTAAAACAAGCTCCAGTAAGCTTGTTTTTTAAAATACCAATATATGTGATATACTAGTAACGGAGGATATTTCATGAAACTAAGAATCTTTGCGGAAGATAAACCTGCTGAAAAGGTTTTTGACTATCAGTTAGAGCTGGTAGATGAAACAATTATTCTATCGACAGCACTCATGTCAGGTGCTATTGCTTTAGCAGGATTATTTTCTGCTTTGAAAGAAAAATAAAAATAGAAAAGGACAAATAAAATGGTTTTACCAAATTTTAAAGAAAATCTAGAAAAATATGCGAAATTGTTGGTTGCGAACGGAATTAATGTGCAACCTGGTCACACTTTGGCTCTCTCTATCGATGTGGAGCAACGTGAGTTGGCTCACTTAATCGTCAAAGAAGCTTATGTCTTGGGTGCGCATGAGGTTATCGTTCAGTGGACAGATGATGTCATTAACCGTGAGAAATTCCTCCATGCGCCGATGGAGCGTTTGGACAATGTGCCAGAATACAAGATTGCTGAGATGAACTATCTTTTGGAGAACAAAGCTAGCCGTCTTGGAGTTCGCTCATCTGATCCAGGTGCTTTGAACGGTGTGGACGCTGATAAGCTTTCAGCTTCTGCTAAAGCTATGGGACTTGCCATGAAGCCAATGCGTATCGCAACTCAATCCAACAAGGTTAGCTGGACTGTAGCAGCCGCTGCTGGACTTGAGTGGGCTAAGAAAGTCTTTCCAAATGCTGCGAGCGACGAAGAAGCAGTCGATCTCCTTTGGGATCAAATCTTCAAAACTTGCCGTGTCTACGAAGCAGATCCTGTTAAGGCTTGGGAAGAGCATGCAGCTATACTCAAGAGTAAGGCAGATATGCTTAATAAAGAACAATTTTCAGCCCTTCACTACACAGCGCCAGGAACAGATTTGACACTTGGTTTGCCGAAAAACCATGTTTGGGAATCAGCTGGTGCTATCAATGCACAGGGTGAAGGATTCTTGCCAAATATGCCGACAGAAGAAGTCTTCACAGCACCTGACTTCCGTCGTGCAGATGGTTATGTCACTTCTACAAAACCGCTTAGCTATAATGGAAATATCATCGAAGGAATTAAAGTAACCTTCAAGGATGGACAAATCGTGGATATTTCAGCTGAGAAGGGTGATCAGGTCATGAAAGACCTTGTCTTTGAAAATGCGGGTGCGCGTGCCTTGGGTGAATGTGCCTTGGTACCAGATCCAAGCCCAATTTCTCAGTCAGGCATTACCTTCTTTAATACCCTTTTCGATGAGAATGCGTCAAATCACTTGGCTATTGGTGCAGCCTATGCAACTAGCGTTGTTGGTGGAGCGGAGATGAGCGAAGAGGAGCTTGAAGCTGCGGGGCTTAACCGTTCAGATGTTCACGTAGACTTTATGATTGGTTCTAACCAAATGGATATCGATGGTATCCGTGAGGATGGGACACGTGTACCACTCTTCCGTAACGGAGATTGGACAAATTAAGGAGATAATATGTTAGGAAGTATGTTCGTTGGTCTCCTAGTGGGATTTTTAGCAGGTACTCTGACCAATCGTGGAGAACGAATGGGATGTTTTGGAAAAATGTTTCTAGGCTGGATTGGTGCCTTTATAGGCCATTTACTTTTTGGGACTTGGGGACCGATAATAGCAGGAACTGCCATTATTCCGGCAGTACTAGGTTCCATGATTGTCTTAGCGATTTTCTGGAGACGAGGAAGTTAATTTCTTAAATCTGATACTCAGTGAAAATCAAAGAGCAAACTAGGAAACTAGCCGCAGGCTGCTCAAAGCACTGCTTTGCGGTTGTAGATAGAACTGACGAAGTCAGTAACATCTATACGGCAAGGCGACGTTGACGCGGTTTGAAGAGATTTTTGAAGAGTATGAAACGAAAAGGAGGTTGGTCATTGTACCCGCCTCCTTTTGAGTGTGATATAATAGTTCTATGAGATTAGATAAATTTTTAGTTGCCTGCGCTGTGGGGAGTCGGACTGAGGTCAAAAACATGCTCAAGGCTGGGCGCGTGACGGTAAATGGTAAAAAAGAAAAATCAGCTAAATTGCAGATTGATGAAGAAATAGATGAGATTCGCTTTGATGGGCAAGTGTTGGAGTATGAAGAGTTTGTCTACTACATGATGAACAAGCCCAAAGGAGTTATCTCAGCGACTGAGGATCCTAAGCACAGAACCGTTCTGGACTTGCTGGATGATATTGCTCGGAGCAAGGAAGTTTTCCCAGTAGGACGCTTGGATATTGACACGCATGGTCTTCTACTCTTGACCAATGATGGTCAGCTGGCCCATGCTCTTCTTTCGCCTAAGCATCATGTGGACAAGACTTATCTGGCACAAGTCAAGGGAATTATGACCCAAGAAGACGTGGAGATATTTGCCAAGGGAATTCCTCTTAAAGACTTTACTTGTCAGCCTGCTATACTGGAGCTTGTGTCCATAGATCAAGAAAAGAATCAAAGCCAAATTCGTGTGACCATTGCAGAAGGGAAGTTTCATCAGGTCAAGCGTATGGTTGGCTACTGTGGCAAGGAAGTAGTAGACTTACAACGTTTGACTATGGGAACGCTAGTATTGGATGAGAACTTACAAAGAGGGGGATGGCGTCGCTTGACCAAGGAAGAGTTAGAAGCTCTCCTTGCGAATATTGCTTAATTTGATTTATATTCGAAAAGGTGAGGAAGAATATCCTTGCCTTTTATGTTTTTCAGTTGCTTCCTTTGTGAAAAGCGTTATAATAGACTGTAGAATAAAAGGAGGAATCTATGAACGCGATTCAAGAATCATTTACTGATAAACTATTTGCCAACTATGAAGCAAATGTAAAATACCAAGCAATTGAAAATGCTGCTAGCCATAATGGAATTTTTGCAGCCCTAGAACGTCGCCAAAGTCATGTAGACAACACACCTGTTTTCTCATTGGATTTGACCAAGGACAAGGTAACCAACCAGAAAGCATCTGGTCGTTGCTGGATGTTTGCAGCTCTCAACACCTTCCGCCACAAGCTCATCTCACAATATAAATTGGAAAATTTTGAGTTATCACAGGCCCACACCTTCTTCTGGGACAAGTATGAGAAATCAAACTGGTTCTTGGAGCAAGTCATTGCGACTGCAGACCAAGACTTGACGAGCCGTAAGGTTAAATTCCTACTTCAAACTCCACAACAAGACGGTGGTCAGTGGGATATGGTCGTTTCTCTCTTTGAGAAATACGGTGTCGTGCCCAAGTCAGTTTATCCTGAGTCTGTTTCATCTAGTAGCAGCCGTGAGCTAAATGCAATCCTTAACAAATTGCTTCGCCAAGATGCTCAAATCTTGCGTGACTTGCTTGCTTCTGGCGCAGACCAAGTGACTGTTCAAGCTAAGAAAGAAGACCTCTTGCAAGAAATCTTTAATTTCCTTGCGATGTCTTTAGGACTTCCACCACGTAAATTTGACTTTGCTTATCGCGATAAAGATAACAACTACCAAAGCGAAAAGGGCATTACACCACAAGAGTTTTATAAGAAATATGTCAATCTTCCTCTAGAAGATTATGTTTCTGTTATCAATGCTCCAACTGCTGACAAGCCTTACGGAAAATCTTATACAGTTGAGATGTTAGGAAATGTGGTTGGTAGCCGTGCGGTTCGTTACATCAACGTGCCGATGGCGCGCTTGAAAGAATTAGCCATTGCTCAAATGCAAGCAGGTGAGACTGTTTGGTTTGGTTCAGATGTCGGTCAGCTCAGCAATCGTAAAGCTGGAATCCTTGCGACAGATGTTTATGACTTTGAATCAAGTATGGACATTAAACTTACTCAAGATAAGGCTGGACGTTTGGACTACAGTGAGAGCTTGATGACCCACGCTATGGTCTTGACAGGTGTTGATTTGGACGAAAATGGCAAATCAATCAAGTGGAAGGTTGAAAACTCATGGGGAGACAAGGTCGGTACAGATGGTTACTTTGTTGCCTCAGACGCTTGGATGGACGAATATACCTACCAGATTGTTGTCCGCAAAGAATTACTGACAGCAGAAGAACAAGCTGCTTATGATGCAGAACCAATTGTGCTTGCCCCATGGGACCCAATGGGAGCCTTGGCTGAATAATACTCTTCGAAAATCTCTTCAAACCACGTCAACTTCGCCTTGCCGTATATATGTTACTGACTTCGTCAGTTCTATCTACAACCTCAAAGCAGTGCTTTGAGCAACCTGCGGCTAGCTTCCTAGTTTGCTCTTTGATTTTCATTGAGTATAAAAGCATAGAAAAAAGGAATCAGGTTTAGAACCTGGTTCCTTTTGAGTTTTTTGATTACATGATACCGAAGAAACGAGCTGCGATACCTACTGCAAAGAGTGCAAGGATGATTGAGATTGGTGATACTTTTTTCTTAAGCAACCACATGCAAAGGAAAGTAAGGAGAAGTCCCATCAATCCTGGAATCAATGAATTTAACTGACCTTGGAGAGTTTGTGGTTGAATCTTATCTAGGCTCAATCCCCCAAGTGCTTGACCAAGGATACCTTTCAATTCAGCACCTGATACAGGACCTTCTGGGAAGTTGATGTAGGCACCTTCAGCCAATTGTTTACCAGGAAGGTTAACAGTAAAGTTAATCGATACCCAACGTTGTACAAGGACGGCAAGAATGAACATACCAAGGATAGAAGCACCTTTAGTGATGTCTTTCAAGATACCACCAGACATGTCTTTAGTGATTTCAGATCCAGCTTTGTAACCAAATTCTTGTGTGTACCATAGGAAGGCCATACGGATAGCGTTCCATCCGAAGAAGAAGAGAAGTGGACCAACCAAGTTACCAGATGCAGCAAGTGATGCACCAAGAGCTCCAAGGATAGGACGAACTGTAAACCAGAATACTGGGTCACCGATACCAGCAAGAGGTCCCATCATACCGATTTTAACCCCTTGGATAGCAGCGTCGTCGATTTCAACACCGTTCGCACGTTCTTCTTCAAGTGCAAGAGTAACCCCCATGATTGGAGCAGCTACGTATGGGTGAGTGTTGAAGAACTCAAGGTGACGCTCAAGAGCAGCAGCTTGGTCTTCTTTAGTAGTGTACAATTTTTTGATAGCTGGGATCAATGAATAAGCCCAACCCAAGTTTTGCATACGCTCGTAGTTCCAAGAACCTTGAAGGAATTGTGAACGCCACCAAACTTTTTTACGATCTGATTTTGATAATTGAAGTTTTTCAGTCATGATTGTTCCCCTTTCTAGTAGTCTTCTAGGATATCACCGATTGGGTCGTTAGAAGTCGCAGCTCCGCCGCCACCGTTACCACCTTGTTTTGAAAGGTTAAGGTAGATGAAGGCAAGGGCAACACCGACTACACCAAGGGCAATCAAAGTCAATTGAGAAATGGCAGCAAAAGCAAAACCGATTGCGAAGAATGGCCATACTTCACGAGTTGCCATCATGTTGATAACCATAGCGTAACCAACGGCAACGACCATAGCACCACCGACAGCCATACCACCGTTCAACCAGTCTGGCATCAATTTAAGAGCATCTTGAACGGCAGAAGCTGGGATAGCGATAAGGAAGGCTGCAGGGATAGCAATACGAAGACCTTGAAGAAGAAGTGCAACAAAGTGAGCACGTTCAACAGCTGCAATATTTCCTTCTTTAGCGGCAGCATCGGCAGTGTGAACCAAACCAACTGAGATTGTACGAACAATCATTGTCAAGAAAAGTCCAGCTACGGCAAGAGGGATAGCTGTTGCTGTTGCAACGGCGATACCTTCAGTAGTAAAGTTACCACCTTTGATCAAGATGATTGCTGCGGCAACAGATGCAAGAGCAGCGTCAGGAGCTACGGCAGCTCCGATGTTTGCCCAACCAAGGGCAATCATTTGAAGTGATCCACCAAGCATAACACCTGCTTCGAGGTTACCAGTTGCAAGTCCGATAAGGGTACATGCGACGATTGGTTGATGGAATTGGAATTGGTCGAGGATACCTTCAAGACCTGCAAGGAAGGCAACAACTACAACCAAGACAGCAGAAATAATTGAAATATCTGACATGGTTTTATTCCTTTTCTATTTAATTATAATAAAGTGAAAAATTTTCTTAGAATTCTTCGATAGTTATTGATGTCTTTTATTGAACGTTGGCTTTATTAATCAAGTCAAACAAATCTTTTTTCGTGTCGTTTGGTACTTTACGTACGTCAAATTCGACACCGAGGTCACGCATTTTTTCAAATGTAGCAACGTCATCTTTGTCCATAGACAAAACGTTGTTGACCATGGTTTTACCTGTTGAGTGAGCCATTGATCCTACGTTAAGGGTCTTGATTGGCACGCCACCTTCGATTGCACGAAGGGCATCTTGAGGTGTTTCAAACAAGATAAGGGCATGTGTTTCTCCAAAGCGTGGGTCTTTTGCAACCTCGATCAATTTTTGAATTGGAACAACATTAGCTCTGACATTATTTGGAGCTGCTTGTTTAATCAATTCTTTACGAAGATCGTCGTTTGCTACGTTATCTGAAGCAACGATGATACGGTCTGCTTTTGAATCTGGAGTCCAAGCAGTTGCAACCTGACCGTGAAGTAAACGAGTGTCTAGACGGGCAAGGTTGATTTTGAGTTTACCATCTCCGATGACAGTTCCTTCTGGGATAGCAGCTTGGGCAACTGGAGCGGCTGCAGCGCTTGCTACTTCCTCAACTGGGTTTAGCTCTTCTGGAAGAGCTTTGATGCCATCTTTGGCTTCTTTAATGATATTAGCAGCGACTTTATCTACACCTGCAGCAGCGTCCATGAGGCGCTCTGTGTAGGCTTGAATTAACATCGGTAAGTTAAGTCCTGTGATGATGGCAAACTTACGCTCAGGATTTTCTCCCATCACGCGACTAGCTTGGTTAAATGGAGATCCACTCCAAAGGTCAGCCAAAACTAGAACCTCATCCTCTGCGTCAAATGCAGCAACAGCGTTATTAAACTTAGCGTATAGATCATCAGGACCTTCATTTGGCATAAAGGTTACAACTTGAACCTTTTCTTGTTCACCAAAGATCATAGATCCTGACTGATGAATACCCGCAGCAAATTCGCCGTGGCTCGCAATAATGATTCCGATACTCATTATTGTCATTCCTCCTTTTTTGTTTTAGTTTTCGTTTAAGAAAACTTTAAGACTTTTTAAGTATAAACCGTTTTCATATAAAAAGCAACTATTTATCATAAAAAATTAAAAAGCTTTTATTTGCAGATGTTGACATATTAAGTTTTTGAGGAGTAATTTTGAATTCTTATTTAAAAATTTAATATAAAAAAGTTGGAAATGCATTCCAACTTTTAAAATAGATTTCTATTAGATTAGTGGGTGAAGTCGAGTACCATACGTCCTTGGATTTGACCTTTTTCCATTTCGTCGAAAATGGCTACGGCATCTTCTATTGGACGTTTTTGAACAACTGGAACTACT
The DNA here is from genome assembly GCF_963518475.1 of uncultured Streptococcus sp. Classification (GTDB taxonomy): domain Bacteria; phylum Bacillota; class Bacilli; order Lactobacillales; family Streptococcaceae; genus Streptococcus. The sequence goes on from NZ_CAUQJA010000001.1 coordinate 16,713, forward strand.
AAACCTTCTGCACCGAATTGGAAGGCTTCTTCCAAGTCTTTACGAGTTCCAACAAGAGAACCGATGACTTGGATTCCATCTAGAACAGTTTTGACGATGCTGAGTTCCATCATTTCAGAAGGAAGACCAACAGCGACTACGCGACCACCGGCACGAACTGAGTCAACAGCCTGGTTGAAGGCAACTTTAGACACAGCAGTTACGACAGCTGAATGAGCTCCACCATCAGTTTTTTCCTTGATGAGTCCAGGTACATCTTCAACTTCTAGGCCGTTAATAACAATGTCAGCACCTACTTCTTTTGCAAGGGCAAGTTTGTCGTTATTGATATCAACTGCGATGACATGAGCATTGAATACTTTTTTAGCATATTGAACAGCTAGGTTACCAAGTCCACCAGCACCGTAAAGGACAACCCATTGGCCTGGTTCAACTTTTGCTTCTTTAATAGCTTTATAGGTTGTTACACCAGCACATGTGATAGAGGAAGCTTGGGCTGGATCAAGTCCGTCAGGAACTTTGACAGCATAGTCTGCAGTTACGATACATTGTTCAGCCATACCACCATCTACTGAGTAGCCGGCATTTTTCACTGTACGGCAAAGGGTTTCGCGACCAGTTGTACAGTATTCGCAAGTGCCACATCCTTCAAAGAACCAAGCAACGCTGACGCGGTCGCCGACTTTAAGGCTTTTAACATCTGGGGCAATTTCCTTAACGATACCAACACCTTCGTGTCCTAGGACGCGGCCTGGTACTTGACCAAAGTCGCCATGGGCAACGTGGAGGTCAGTGTGGCAAACACCACAGTATTCAATTTCTACAAGTGCTTCCCCAGTTTCAAGTGGACGGAGTACTTTTTCTTCAACAGCAACACCAGTGCTTTCTGGATTTACAACAACAGCTTTCATAGCTATCCTCCTTGATATTGGCCGAGAACAGGGACAACAGGACTGGATTGATTTTGTGTCAACAGAGTCGAGTATGACGAGCTCTCTTGTATTTATATGTGAAGTATATCACAAAAGAAAGCCTTTTCCAAGGTTTTGGAGGTGAAAAATAGAACAATCGATTAACCGGTTGATGAGACTGTGAAAAGAGCACAAAGACCAGCTCGCAAGCTGGTCAGTATGGATTATAAGAATAAGTCTTGCAGGGTTTTTGCAACCCCATCTTGGTCATTTGTCAAGGAAATTTGCTCATCTGCATAAGGGAGTAGCTCTGGGTTGGCATTTTTCATTGCATAACCTTTCCCAGCAAAAGCAAGCATTTCGGTATCATTGTGTTCATCACCAAAGGCAATCAAATCTTTTTTGTCACGATTCATTACCTTGAGCAAGTAGTCTAAGGCGAAGGCCTTATTGACCCCTTTTGGGGTACACTCAAGGATATTGAGTGGGCCTCCCCAGGTATTAATAGAAAGTTGATGCTGGTAGAAGGCGTTCATTTCTTTTGCCAAGGCATATTTGTCACTGGCTCTGGTCTGCAAGAGGATACAGTTAGGATCCTTGGTTACCAACTCAGGCTGAAATTGATCTTCAGGCTGGAAAGCTTCTACCCCAAATAGTTTGGGATTGGCAATTTCTTCATTAGGATTTGTAATGTAGAATTTTTTACGGTATTCTCCAGCGATAAAATCGGCTTGAATGTCCTCTGAACGTTGAACCATATCTAGCAGATATTTTTTGTCTACCGTCAAACACTTTTCAAAGTTCCAAACTTGGTCTGGTAAATGAGTAAGGGAGCCGTTGAAATTAATCATAGGAGTGTTTAAGCCTAGTTCACGGTAGAAATCTTTTGACATGCGGTAAGGGCGCCCTGTCGTAATAATAACTTGATGGCCTTTTTCAGCAACTTTTTTGATGGTTTTTTTGGTAAAGTCAGAAATTTGACTGTCTGAGTTGAGCAGGGTTCCATCCAGGTCAACTGCAATAATTTTTTTCGTCATATAAACCTTTCTAGTGTCTTTCCAGATAAGATGTCTACTATTATAACAAAAAGCAGGCAGAAAAACAGATTCCAAACAAAAAATAAAATTCCATCAAATTCTTAAATAAATCAAACAAAGATATTGAAAAAGTGAATGATAAATGATATAATTCTATTATTGTTCGTAAAAATTAAAAGGAGATTGATAATGGACAAATTATTTAAACTAAAAGAGAACGGTACAGACGTTCGTACAGAGGTTCTCGCTGGTTTAACAACTTTCTTTGCAATGAGTTATATTCTCTTTGTAAACCCACAAATTCTTTCGCAAACAGGAATGCCTGCTCAGGGTGTATTCCTCGCAACGATTATCGGTGCAGTTGCTGGTACCCTGATGATGGCCTTCTATGCTAACTTACCTTATGCTCAAGCGCCAGGTATGGGACTCAATGCCTTCTTTACCTTTACAGTCGTATTTGGACTTGGTTATTCATGGCAAGAAGCCTTGGCTATGGTCTTCATTTGTGGGGTCATCTCATTGATTATTACCTTGACAAATGTTCGTAAAATGATCATTGAATCGATTCCAAATGCCCTTCGCTCAGCTATTTCAGCTGGTATCGGTGTCTTCCTTGCCTACGTGGGGATTAAGAATGCTGGACTTTTGAAATTCACGATTGATCCAGGAAACTATACTGTTTTGGGAGAAGGGGCTGACAAAGCTAAAGCAACGATTGCAGCAAACTCTTCAGCAGTTCCAGGATTGGTTGACTTTAATAACCCAGCTGTTTTGGTGGCACTTGCAGGACTGGCCATTACAATCTTCTTTGTTATCAAAGGAATTAAAGGGGGAATTATCCTCTCTATCTTGACAACAACTATTCTTGCTATCGCAGTTGGTTTGGTAGATTTGTCAAGCATCGATTTTGCTAATAACCATGTTGGTGCAGCCTTTGAAGACTTGAAGACAGTCTTTGGTGCAGCTCTTGGTTCAGAAGGTTTGGGAGCTTTGATTTCAGATACTGCTCGCTTGCCTGAAACTCTGATGGCCATTCTTGCCTTCTCATTGACAGATATTTTTGATACGATTGGTACCTTGATTGGTACAGGTGAAAAAGTTGGTATCGTAGCGACAAATGGTGAAAATCACCAATCAGCTAAGTTGGATAAGGCTCTTTACTCTGACTTGATTGGTACTTCAATTGGTGCCATCGCTGGTACTTCGAACGTAACGACTTATGTTGAGTCTGCTGCTGGTATCGGTGCAGGTGGACGTACTGGTTTGACAGCCTTGGTTGTAGCTATCTGTTTTGCGATCTCAAGCTTCTTTAGCCCACTTCTAGCGATTGTACCAACAGCCGCTACAGCTCCAATCTTGATTATCGTTGGGATTATGATGTTGGCTAGCTTGAAAAATATCCATTGGGACGATATGTCTGAAGCGGTTCCTGCTTTCTTCACATCTATCTTTATGGGATTCAGCTACTCTATCACTCAAGGGATTGCAGTTGGTTTCTTGACTTACACTTTGACTAAGCTTGTCAAAGGTAAAGCTAAAGATGTTCATGTCATGATTTGGATTTTGGATGCCTTGTTTATCCTTAACTACATCAGTATGGCCTTATAATAGGATAACCCAGGGGGATTTTTCCCCTTTTTTAATACAAAGGAGATGGGTGATGAAAGAGAAAAATATGTGGAAAGAATTATTGAATCGTGCAGGCTGGTTGTTAATCTTTTTGCTGGCGACAATTTTATATCAGATTCCTATAGGAGTTACTGCTATTTTAACTTTAAATGCAGTACCACTGTTGCAGTCAGGACTGATAGTTGCTGGTATTTCGATTGTGGTTCTGGTGCTATTTATTATTGGAGCTCGTAAAACACAATTAGCAAGTTTTAATTTTTCTTTTTTTAGAGCTAAGGATTTGGCACGTTTGGGATTAAGTTATTTAGTCATTATCTGTTCAAATATACTTGGTTCTATCTTGTTACAACTGTCAAATGAGACGACAACAGGGAACCAGTCTCAGATTAACGATATGGTTCATAATAGTTCTCTGATTTCCAGTTTCTTCTTGTTGGCCTTGCTTGCTCCAATTTGTGAGGAAATCTTGTGCCGTGGGATTGTTCCTAAAAAGATTTTCCGAGGCAAGGAGAATTTGGGATTTGTAGTCGGTACGATTGTGTTTGCTTTATTGCATCAACCAAGTAATTTACCTTCTTTATTGATTTATGGAGGTATGTCGATCGTTCTATCTTGGACGGCTTACAAGACCCAACGTTTGGAAATGTCTATCTTACTTCACATGATTGTGAATGGGGTTGCTTTCTGTTTGTTGGCTCTCGTGGTGATTTTGAGTCGGACATTAGGGATCTCTGTTTAAGATTTTTGACAATTGCTTACTTGTTTCTACTGGGAAAAAGATGAATGCAATCGTGTCCATCTTTTTCTTTTTATGGTAAAATAGAGAAATAATATGGTGAAAAGCCTTGAGGGAGTGACCGATATGTTAAGTAAAGCCAATCATGCAAAGACAGCTATTTGCGGAATTATCAATGTAACCCCAGACTCCTTTTCGGACGGTGGTCAATTTTTTGCTCTTGAGCAGGCGCTCCAGCAGGCTCGTAAATTGATAGCAGAAGGGGCTAGTATGCTAGATATCGGTGGAGAATCGACTCGGCCGGGAAGTAGCTATGTTGAGATAGAAGAGGAAATCCAGCGTGTTGTTCCAGTGATTAAAGCGATTCGTAAGGAAAGTGATGTCCTCATTTCTATTGATACTTGGAAAAGTCAGGTGGCAGAGGCTGCTTTGGCTGCTGGTGCCAATCTAGTCAACGATATCACTGGTCTCATGGGTGATGAAAAAATGGCTCATGTGGTAGCTGAAGCGAGAGCGCAAGTGGTCATCATGTTTAATCCAGTCATGGCGCGACCTCAGCATCCTAGCTCGCTCATATTTCCTCATTTTGGTTTTGGACAAGCTTTTACAGAGGAAGAGTTAGCTGACTTTGAAATATTGCCAATCGAAGACTTGATGGAGGCTTTCTTTGACAGAGCCTTAGCGAGAGCGAATCAAGCTGGAATCGCACAAGAAAATATCCTGTTGGATCCAGGAATCGGCTTTGGTCTGACCAAGAAAGAAAATTTGCTTCTTTTACGGGACCTGGATAAACTCCATCAGAAGGGCTATCCAATCTTTCTTGGAGTGTCGCGCAAGCGGTTTGTCATCAACATCCTTGAAGAAAATGGTTTTGAAGTCAATCCTGAGACAGAACTTGGTTTCCGCAATCGGGACATGGCTTCGGCTCATGTAACTAGTATTGCTGCAAGACAGGGTGTAGAAGTGGTGCGCGTGCATGACGTAGCTAGTCACAGGATGGCAGTTGAAATTGCCTCCGCCATTCGTTTGGCTGATGAAGCGGAAAATTTAGATTTAAAACAATATAAATAAGATGAAAGAAATCGAAAACAATCAGTGGATTGCTAACTACCGGACGGATCAACCGCATTTTGGCTTGGAACGAATGGTGGAACTGTTGGCGTTGCGTGGAAATCCCCATCTCAAACTCAAGGTCATCCATGTCGGAGGGACCAATGGCAAGGGTTCGACCATTGCTTTTTTGAAAAATATGCTAGAAAAGATGGGGCTGAGAGTTGGTGTTTTCAGCTCACCCTATCTCATTCATTACACAGATCAGATTAGCATCAATGGGGAATCTATCCCAGAGGCTAGACTAGAAGCCCTCATGGCAGACTATCAGTCTTTGTTGGAAGGGGAATCGGCTACCAATTTGCAGGGGACAACTGAGTTTGAAATAATTACAGCTATAGCCTATGATTACTTTGCCTCAGAGCAAGTAGATGTGGCTATCATGGAAGTCGGCATGGGTGGGCTTTTAGATAGTACCAATGTCTGTCAGCCCATTTTGACAGGAATTACGACTATTGGATTGGACCATATAGCCCTACTTGGTGACACCTTGGAAGCTATAGCAGAGCAGAAAGCTGGTATTATCAAACAAGGTATTCCCTTGGTGACAGGTCGTATCGCTCCAGAAGCTTTGGCTGTGATTGACCGCATTGCGGAAGGGAAAGATGCGCCGAGATTTGCTTACGGGACAGATTATCAGGTCAGCCATCAAAAGAGTATGGTTACAGGCGAAGTCTTTGACTATACAAGTGTTGTCAGACAAGGTCGCTTCCAGACTGGCCTGCTTGGTTTGCACCAAATAGAGAATGCTGGGATGGCCATAGCTTTACTTGATAATTTTTGTCAAGAAGATGGTCGAGAACTAGCAAGCAATCACTTGCTTGTTCAAGCCTTGGAAGAAACAAGTTGGCCAGGGCGTTTGGAAATCGTGTCAAGAGATCCCTTGATGATTTTGGATGGGGCTCACAATCCCCACGCTATCAAGGCTTTATTACCAACCTTGCAAGAACGCTTTGCGAATTATCGTAAGGAAATCCTCTTTACTTGTATCAAAACCAAGGCCTTGGAAGATATGTTGGATTTGTTGGAGAAAATCCCAGATACCGAGCTTACTCTAACACATTTTGCGGATAGTCGGGCGACTGATGAAAGCGTGCTGGAAGAGGCAGCTAAGTCTAGAAATCTCAGCTACCAAGGTTGGCAGGATTTTCTAGAGCAGAAATTGACAGATAAAACAGAAGAGAAACAAACAGTTAGGATTGTCACAGGTTCCTTGTATTTCTTGAGCCAAGTGAGAGCCTATCTGATGGAGAGGAAGAACGAGAATGGATACACAAAAGATTGAAGCAGCTGTAAAAATGATTATCGAGGCTGTAGGAGAGGACGCTAACCGCGAGGGTTTGCAGGAAACACCTGCTCGTGTAGCCCGTATGTACCAAGAGATTTTTTCAGGTCTTGGCCAAACAGCGGAGGAACATTTGTCAAAATCCTTTGAGATTATTGATGACAACATGGTAGTAGAAAAGGATATCTTTTTCCACACCATGTGTGAGCACCACTTCTTGCCATTTTATGGTAGAGCGCACATTGCCTACATTCCAGATGGTCGTGTGGCAGGCTTGTCTAAACTAGCCCGTACGGTTGAAGTTTATTCTAAAAAACCACAAATTCAAGAACGATTGAATATCGAAGTGGCCGATGCCTTGATGGAGTATCTGGGTGCTAAGGGAGCCTTTGTTGTTATTGAGGCGGAACATATGTGTATGAGCATGCGTGGTGTCAGAAAACCAGGCACTGCAACCTTGACGACAGTAGCTCGTGGTTTATTTGAAACAGATAAGGACCTCCGAGATCAGGCTTATCGTTTAATGGGACTATAATACTCTTCGAAAATCAAATTCAAACCACGTCAGCTTCCATCTGCAACCTCAAAATAGTGTTTTGAGCAGTCTGCGGCTAGCTTCTTAGTTTGCACTTTGATTTTCATTGAGTATAAAAAGAATCCGCTTGGGGCGGATTTTTCTAGAAAGGAATCATTATGGATCAACTGCAGATTAAGGATTTGGAAATTTTTGCCTATCATGGTCTTTTTCCCAGTGAGAAAGAATTGGGGCAGAAGTTTGTTATTTCCGCAATCCTATCCTATGATATGACCAAGGCGGCTACAGACTTGGATTTAACAGCCTCTGTCCATTACGGAGAATTGTGTCAGCAGTGGACGACTTGGTTTCAGGAAACAACTGAGGACTTGATTGAAACGGTAGCCTACAAACTGGTAGAACGTACTTTTGAGGCTTATCCTCTTATCCAAGAAATTAAGCTGGAACTGAAAAAACCTTGGGCGCCAGTGCATTTGCCACTAGATACTTGCTCGGTAACCATTCATCGTCGCAAGCAACGAGCCTTTATCGCCCTAGGAAGCAATATGGGAGATAAACAAGCAAATTTGAAACAAGCCATTGACAAACTGCGAGCTCGTGGCATCCATATTCTCAAAGAGTCCAGTGTCTTAGCGACGGAGCCTTGGGGTGGTGTGGAGCAAGATAACTTTGCTAATCAAGTGGTTGAGGTTGAAACCTGGTTGCCGGCCCCAGTTCTATTAGAGACCTTGTTAGCCATTGAGTCAGAGATGGGACGGGTGCGAGAAGTACATTGGGGGCCTCGTTTGATTGATTTGGACTTGCTCTTTGTGGAGGATCAGGTCCTTTATACAGATGACCTTATTTTGCCCCATCCTTACATAGCGGAACGCCTTTTTGTACTTGAGTCTCTACAAGAAATTGCACCTCATTTTATCCATCCTACATTAAGGCAACCTATTCGCAACTTGTATAATGCTTCGAAAAAATAGGAAAAACTCTAGTTTTCAGTCGCTTGTAACTGAAGGCTAGAGTTTTTAAAATAGGTCATTTTCTTCTGGGAGGAGGATAGTTTCTCTACCGTCCATATCTAAAACTAGGACTCTCGGGGGATAAAGAGGGTCAAAGGGATGGTTAAAATCAAAATCAATGGCTGTAGGGAGGTGTTGACTTGAGAAGTGGAAGGTAATTTTTCCTTGGTTATTGAGCAATTGAAACTCGAGTTCTTCTTCCAATTCAAAGACATTTTTTAAGAAGTGGTCAATAATATACCAAAAAGAGTCAATGACATCATCAGGTAAGCTGGTTACAATGCCAAAACTAGCCGACCGCATGTGGGTATTGGTAAAAGCCATATTTCTGCCCCCCTTTCTTTTCCCTTATCATACAGCAAATAGGATTAAAAATCAAGAAAAGGTGATTTTTTCTTCATAAACATAGCTTCCTATGAAATTTTTTCAAATAATCTTCAAAAAAAGCTTGAAAGTGTTTACAAATAGTGATAAAATGGAATAAGTAGAATCATGAAAACGAAATTTTCATACCGTCTCTTTTTTAGAGTCTCGTGAGGTATGATATAGAAAGGAAATGGAATGAATACAGACGATACAGTAACGATTTATGATGTCGCCCGTGAAGCAGGGGTTTCAATGGCGACGGTTAGCCGTGTAGTCAATGGCAATAAGAATGTAAAAGAGAATACTCGTAAAAAAGTGCTTGAGGTAATTGATCGTTTGGATTACCGTCCAAATGCCGTGGCGCGTGGTCTTGCAAGTAAAAAGACAACTACTGTCGGTGTCGTGATTCCAAATATCACCAATGGTTATTTCTCAACGCTTGCTAAAGGGATTGATGATATCGCTGAAATGTACAAGTACAATATCGTCCTTGCCAATAGTGATGAGGATGATGACAAGGAAGTTTCAGTTGTCAATACACTGTTTTCTAAGCAAGTGGATGGTATCATCTTTATGGGGTACCACTTGACTGAAAAAATTCGTTCAGAGTTTTCTCGTTCTCGAACACCAGTTGTTCTTGCAGGAACTGTGGATGTAGAACATCAACTCCCAAGTGTCAATATTGACTACAAACAAGCTACGATTGACGCAGTGACCTACCTTGCTAAAGAGAACGAGCGCATTGCTTTCGTAAGCGGTCCACTAGTGGATGATATCAATGGTAAGGTTCGTTTGGTTGGCTACAAGGAAGCCTTGAAAAAAGCAGGGATTTCTTATAGCGAAGGGCTGGTATTTGAGTCTAAATACACTTATGAAGATGGCTATGCCTTGGCTGAACGCTTGATTTCATCGAATGCAACTGCAGCAGTTGTAACAGGCGATGAATTGGCAGCAGGTGTCTTGAATGGTTTGGCTGACCACGGTGTGTCAGTGCCGGAAGAGTTTGAAATCATTACGAGTGATGATTCACAAATCTCACGCTTTACTCGTCCAAACTTGACAACTATTGCCCAACCTCTTTATGACCTTGGTGCCATCAGTATGCGTATGTTGACGAAGATTATGCACAAGGAAGAATTGGAAGAACGTGAAGTTCTCTTACCTCATGGATTAACAGAACGTCGTTCAACACGAAAACGTAAATAGAAAAAATCAGGGAATCGTGAAGATTTCCTGATTTTGCTTTCTAGAGAAGGGGTTAGCCTTCCATATAGTCTTTTAAGACTTGTCCTTTTAATCCAGCATTGAGGGCAATAAGGAGTTTCAAGCGGGCTTTTTGGGCGTTGAGTTCTTTAACAAAGAAGACACCAGATTTTTGCAACTGCACGCCCCCACCTTGGTAGGCATAAACAGGTTCTGCAATACCGTTAAAACATCGTGAAACCAGGGCGACTGGGATTCCTTTTTGCAGAAGGCTTTCTAATTTTTGAGCAGTTTCTTTGGGAATATTACCAGCTCCGAAGGCTTGGATAATCAAACCGTCCAATTGTTCTAAATCCAGCATATCAATCAGCTCATCTGTCATACCAGCATAAGCAGAGATGATAGGGACTAATCCTTGTATGTGATTAAGGTCAAAGCGAACACGAGGTTCAGCTGTTTTAAAGTAGAGGATTTCGTGTTTCATAATCAGACCAAGTGGGCCGTGAGTAGGAGTCTGGAAGGTGCTGACGTTGGTGGTATGCGTTTTGGTAACATACTTGGCAGCATGGATTTCATCGTTCATAACGACCAAAACTCCTTTGTCAGCAGCCCTGTCATCGCTAGCCACTCGCAAAGCACTTAGGTAATTATAAACTCCGTCACTACCGAGTTCATTGGAGCTGCGCATGGCCCCTGTTAGAACGATGGGCATGTGGGGAACTTCCATGGTATCAAGGAAGTAAGCTGTTTCTTCCAAAGTGTCGGTCCCGTGTGTGATCACCACCCCATCGTAGTTAGCAGCTTCCTCTTTGATTTTTTGGTAGAGAGCTAGCATATGCTTGGGCTTGATATGGGGGCTTGGCAGGTTAAAAAAGTCTAGGGAGTGGACTTGGATTCCTTCGAGAGGATTGGACACATGGTTCATGGGATTATCCGAACTAGTCACAACAGCACCAGAGGCATCGGCTTGCATGGAAATAGTCCCACCAGTATGTAAAACAAGGATTTTCTTAGGCATGATTTACTCACTCTTTCTGAAATGTGGTATAATCATTGTATCACAAAAGGGGAGATTGGGATAGGATGGAAGTCAAAGCTGTTTTTTTTGATATCGATGGAACCTTGGTTAACGATCGCAAGAGTGTTTTGAAATCCACTAAGGACGCGATTAAGATTGTCAAAGAACAAGGGGTGCTGGTTGGCGTAGCAACGGGGCGAGGACCTTTTTTTGTTAAGGAATTGATGGATGATTTGGATCTGGACTTTGCGGTAACCTACAATGGCCAGTATATCTTTACCAAAGACAGAGTCTTGTTCACGAGCCCGATTTCCAAGTTACATTTGCGCCAGCTAATTAGCTATGCTAAAAAAGAGGGCAAGGAGATTGCTCTAGGGACCAAGGATGCCATGCTGGGGTCTAAAATCATGTCTTTTGGTCTGGGTTCTTTTTCCCAACGAATCAGTCGCTTCGTTCCCTCAGTTTTAACTCGGACAGTGAGTCATTCCTTTAATCGTATGGTCAGCAAGGTTGTTCCCCAAAAGGAAGAAGACCTGCTTCATCTGATGAATCAACCTATCTACCAAGTCTTGATGCTGATGACGCCAGAAGAATCTGAGAAGGCGGCAGCTGATTTTGAAGACTTGAAATTGACACGTAGCAATCCTTTTGCAGCGGATGTCATCAATCAAGGAAACTCTAAATTGGAAGGCATACGCCGAGTCGGGAAAGAATATGGCTTTGACCTCAACCAAGTCATGGCTTTTGGCGACTCAGATAATGACCTTGAAATGCTGGCTGGTGTCGGTATGTCGGTCGCTATGGGAAATGGTAGTAGCAGTGTTAAGGAAGTTGCTAAGCACATTACCACTAGCAATCAGCAAGACGGAATCCACAAGGCCCTGGAACATTTTGGTGTTCTGGCCTCAGAAAAAGTCTTTGTCAGCCGTGACTATCACTTCAATAAGGTCAAGACCTTCCACCACATGATGGATGAACGAACTCAAGAAGAACCTCGAGCTTGGGATTTAGAAGGTGCAACCCACAGGGCTAGCTTTAAAATAGAAGAATTGGTGGAATTTATTCGAGCTGCCAGCCCTTCTGAAGAGGACTTTGGCCAAGCTCTATCGCAACTTCATCAGGCCCTTGATAAGGCAGCAGATAAGGTATCCAAGAAGACACCTGCACAGCAAGATTTGGTAGGGCAGGTGGATGCCTTGATTGATACGCTTTACTTCACCTACGGTAGTTTTGTCTTGATGGGGGTGGACCCAGAACGTATTTTTGATATTGTCCATCAGGCCAATATGGGGAAAATTTTCCCAGATGGCAAGGCTCATTTTGATCCAGTGACCCACAAAATCTTAAAGCCAGATGATTGGGAAGAAAAATATGCTCCAGAGCCTGCTATTAAAAAGGAACTGCAGCGCCAGCTCAAGGCTTATGAACGCCATAAAGAGAGAAATAATACTCAATGAAAGACTAGGAAACTAGCCGCAGGCTGCTCAAAGCACTGCTTTGAGGTTGTAGATGAAACTGACGAAGTCAGCTCAAAACACTGTTTTGAGGTTGCAGATAGAACTGACGAAGTCAGTAACATATATACTGCAAGGCGACATTGACGTGGTTTGAAGAGATTTTCGAAGAGTATAAATAGTAAACAAAAAGGAGCGCTGAGCTCCTTTTCTTCGTGATTATAAGGTTTTTTCTTGTTCTCTCACAACCAGCAAATCGACCTTAGCATGGCGGAGGATGTATTCAGATGAAGAACCGACCAAGAGGCGTTCAAAGGCGTTGAGACCAGTTGCGCCAACGAGGATGAGATCCACTTCCTCAGCATCAGGAATAGTACGTGCCAAGAGAGTCTTTGGATTTCCCATTTCAATAACGATATGAACATCTGTCACACCAGCATCTTTCGCACGTTTTTCGTATTCTTTCATCAGACTTTCAGCGTCGACTTGGAGTTCTTCGTAAACTTCAGCATCAAAGGTGGATACGCTTTGGAGAGCGCGTGTGTCAATGACATGAGCGATGGTGAGTTTAGCGTCGTTTCGTAGAGCAGAATGAACTCCCTTGACAAAAGCCAAGTCCGCTTCCTTAGAACCATCGATTGCGACCATAATATTTTGGTAACGTTGTGCCATAATGAAACCTCCTGAAATTTTCTTACTATAATTGTAAACCTTTTCACTATAGAAGTAAAGCAAAAAAAGTATTTTTCAAAAGAATGTTAGCGCTTAAAATCTATATAAATATATGATAAAATAAAAGAAAGGATAGCAGGATAGAAGTGAAGGGAGGGAGAATGATGAAAAACTCTTTTCAAGAAGCAAAAAAATCAGGTTTCCTTTATTATGGAATTATCCTAGTGTCTGTTTTGGTAGAAGTGATCATGATCTGGCAATTAGAGAAGCTAATTCCGCTTCTCTATCCGGGTTTTATTGGCTTTTTAGTCTTTCACCTACTCTACCATCTGCTATTATTCCTAGTTGCAAAAAGAAGTGGTCGCTGGGATTACTTGATGATATGGGGGCTTTTCCTCATGTTCAATCTTCTCTATGACTCCTTTCTAGGCCTGCTTTTTCTAGGTTTATCTTTTGGTATGTGATGTTTTTTGGCAAAACACCTGCTATCACCACTGTCTAAGCCTCGCTTTTAGCGAGGCTTTTCTTCTATCCGAATCTAGTAATACATTTCAGTAAACTTGTCGCATTCTCTTTCTAGTGGTATAATGTTACTATCCTGATGAATTGAGGAAACAAGATGAAAGAATATAACAAGTCTAGTAAGTTAGAACATGTTGCTTATGATATCCGTGGTCCTGTTTTGGAAGAAGCCATGCGGATGCGAGCAAACGGAGAAAAGATTTTACGCCTGAATACAGGAAATCCAGCAGAATTTGGCTTTACAGCGCCAGACGAGGTCATTCATGACTTGATTATGAATGCGCGTGATAGTGAAGGCTATTCTGATTCTAAAGGGATTTTCTCCGCCCGTAAGGCCATCATGCAGTATTGCCAGCTGAAGAAATTCCCAAACGTGGATATTGATGATATCTACCTTGGAAATGGTGTCAGTGAGCTGATTGTTATGTCCATGCAGGGGCTTTTGGATAATGGAGACGAGGTTTTGGTGCCTATGCCAGACTATCCTCTCTGGACAGCTGCTGTCAGCCTAGCTGGGGGAAATGCCGTTCACTACATCTGTGATGAAGCTGCAGAATGGTACCCAGATATTGACGATATCAAGTCAAAAATCACTTCTAATACCAAGGCAATCGTCCTTATCAATCCAAACAACCCAACTGGAGCCCTTTATCCTAAGGAACTCTTGTTGGAGATTATTGAGATTGCCCGTCAAAATGATTTGATTATCTTTGCGGATGAAATTTACGACCGCATGGTAATGGATGGACATGTGCATACGCCTGTGGCTAGTTTGGCACCAGATGTCTTCTGTGTCAGCATGAACGGTCTGTCAAAATCGCACCGTATTGCTGGTTTCCGTGTGGGTTGGATGGTCTTGTCTGGACCTAAGACACATGTTAAAGGCTATATCGAAGGGCTCAATATGCTATCCAATATGCGTCTTTGCTCTAACGTTTTGGCCCAACAAGTCGTACAAACTTCCTTGGGTGGTCACCAATCAGTGGATGAATTACTCCTTCCTGGTGGACGAATTTTTGAACAAAGAAATTTCATCTACAATGCTATTCAAGATATTCCAGGTTTGTCTGCCGTTAAACCCAAGGCTGGACTCTATATCTTCCCTAAAATCGACCGCAATATGTACCGCATCGATGATGATGAGCAGTTTGTTCTTGATTTCTTGAAGCAGGAAAAGGTTCTCTTGGTTCATGGTCGAGGCTTTAACTGGCAGGAACCAGACCATTTCCGTATCGTTTACCTTCCTCGTGTTGATGAACTAGTCCAAATCCAAGAAAAGATGACTCGTTTCTTGAAACAGTATCGTAGATAGGGCTTACATTCGAAAAAGCTGGAAACATTTGCCTAGAGCTATTGACAAAAGTAAAAGAATCAGATAGAATAGTAAAGTATGTTTAGTAACTGATCACTTTATAGCCGGCTAAACGAATACAAAATCTATGAGGAGGTATTCATCGTGAAACGTACTTATCAACCAAGTAAACTTCGTCGTGCGCGCAAACACGGATTCCGTAACCGTATGTCAACTAAAAACGGTCGTCGCGTATTGGCAGCTCGTCGTCGTAAAGGACGCAAAGTTTTGGCTGCATAATCCAAACGAACTATATCAAAAATCAGTAGGAACTCGAGTCTACTGATTTTTATTTTTGTAAAAAAGTACAAAAATCTTTATATTTTTGCTTGAATAGTGTATAATATTTCACATACTGTAAAATTGGAGAATAATCATGAAGAAATCAAAAGTGATGCTGTTTGGAGCTATGGCTTTGACAGCAGGTCTAGCTCTAGCAGCGTGTGGATCATCTCAATCAAGTAATGCTGACAAGACTTACTCTTATATCTTTGTCAACAATCCAGATACCTTGGATTATATTACCTCTACTCGAGACTCTACATCTAGTATCACAACCAACTTGATTGATGGGTTGTTGGAAAATGACCAGTATGGTAATCTCATCCCATCTATGGCTGAGTCATGGACAGTGTCAAAAGATGGTTTGACCTACACTTATAAAATCCGTCAGGGGGCTAAATGGTACACTTCTGAAGGAGAAGAGTATGCAGATGTAACGGCTCATGACTTTGTGACTGGTCTCAAGTATGCGGCTGATAAAAAGGCTGAAAACTTGTACTTGGTACAAGACTCTATCAAGGGTCTAGCAGACTATGTTGAAGGGAAATCATCTGATTTTGGAACTGTTGGTGTTAAGGCAGTGGATGATTACACGCTACAATACACTCTCAACCAACCTGAGACTTATTGGAACTCTAAAACAACAGCAAGTATCCTTAATCCTGTAAATGAAGCCTTCTTGAAGTCTAAGGGAGATGACTTTGGAAGTGTAACACCATCAAGTATCTTGTCAAATGGTCCTTACTTGTTTAAGTCTTTCACCTCAAAATCTTTGATTGAATTTGACAAAAACCCTAATTACTGGGATAAGGACAATGTTAAAATCGAGAAAGTGAAACTCTCTTTCTTTGACGGTTCTGACCAAGACAGCATTGCTAGAGGTTTCTTGGATGGTAACTATACAGATGGTCGTATTTTCCCAACTAGCTCAGTCTTTGCTGAACTCAAGAAGGGAAATGAGGACAAGATTACCTATACACCGCAAAACTCAGTTACTTTCTACTATCTTTTCAACGTCAATCGCCAAAGCTACAAGCAGACTATGAAGCAGTCTGACAAGGAAAAGACAGATTCACGCGCAGCTATGCAAAATAAAGATTTCCGTCAGGCTATCAACTTTGCCTTTGACCGTCATGCTTATGCAGCACAGACAAATGGTGAAGATGGAGCAGACCGTATCTTGCGTAACACGGTTACACCAAGTAACTTTGTCCAAGTTGGTGATAAGAACTTTGGTGATATTGTTAATAAAAAAATTGTCAACTACGGTAAAGATTGGGAAAACATTAACCTAAACGATGGGAAGCAAGCCTTCTTGAACCCTGACAAGGCCAAAGAGAAGTTTGCTAAGGCTAAAGAAAGCCTGCAAGCACAGGGAGTAACCTTCCCAATTCATTTGGATATGCCAGTTGACCAGACTGCTAAATTAGATGTGCAACAGGCTGGATCTTTCAAACAAACAGTGGAAGAAACTCTAGGTAAGGAGAATGTAGTCATCGATGTTATCCAACTTTCTCCGGATGAAAAAGATCAGGCGACCTACTTTGCAGATACAGCAGAACAAAAAGACTATGACATCGACATCTCAGGATGGGGTGGAGATTACTCAGATCCTAAGACTTACCTAGCGATCCTTGATCCAGAGACAGGTTCTCAGTTGAAAAACATGGGCTTGTCTGAAGGAAAAGACAAGGAAGTGAAGGACAAGATTGGTCTTGCTGACTACAAGAAACTCTTGGATCAGGCTGATGCGGAAATCACAGATACTCAAGCACGCTATGAAAAATATGCTGAAGCCCAAGCTTGGTTGACAGATAGCGCCTTGTTCCTACCAGTTCAAAGTGGTGGAGCCAACCCAATCTTCCGTAAGACTATACCGTTTACAGGACCATTCTCATTCGTTGGACACAAAGGAGATGCAGACAACTATAAATATGTTGAACTGCAAAAAGAGCCAGTAACTGCTAAACAGTACCAAGAACTCTATGAAAAATGGCTAAAAGAAAAAGCTGAGTCAAATAAAAAAGCTCAGGAAGATTTAGCTAACCATATTCAATAGTATTCCTAGTCATGCTTTTCAGTTAATACTCTTCGAAAATCTCTTCAAACCACGTCAGCTTCGCCTTGCCGTGCGTATGGTTACTGACTTCGTCAGTTCTATCCACAACCTCAAAGATGTACTTTGAGCAGCCTACGGCTAGCTTCCTAGTTTGCTCTTTGATTTTCATTGAGTATAAGCATAGTGACTGGACTCAGAAAAAGGCCTTGCCAGAGCTTCTTGCTTCTGGTAGGGCCTTCTTTTTATTCTTTTAAGTGATAGGAATAGCTAGCGACAACGACGTCCTGGTGCCAACGGAGAGCGTATTTGAGTTTGAGGCTCATCTGATTGTGCAGGATATTTTGCCAAGGCTTATTAGGGATAAACTGGGGAACGAGGACAGTGACTGTATAGTTCTTTTTCTGGGCATCCTCAGAGATTCGTTTGACATATTTGACAGTAGGCGTAATGATGTCACGGTAGCTGGTCTTGATGTTTTTCAGAGTAATGGTTGGGAAGTAATCGGTAAATTCTTGGAGAATTTCTTGGTCTTTTTCTGCTGTTTCCTTAGTAGAAATGTGCATAGCTAGGACTTCATCTCCGATACTTTGAGCGTAGTTAATGGCTCCAACGCTGACTCGGGTGACATTTCCTACGAGGACGAGGACAAGATTGCCATCGTAGGTACGTTTTTCGATTCCTTCATAGAGTCGCAGTTGTTGGGCCACTTTTTGGTAATGACTGTGAATGGCCAAGAAGAGTAGGGTGAGTACGAGAATGATCGGGAAGAAAGGCCAGATATCACTGAGACGGAAAAAGAGCAGGATTAGTACAATCGCGTAGCAAATGATGGCCCCAAGGATATTAGCAAGAGCAGGTTTTAAGAAGTTTGCCCCTTTTTCTTTTTTCCAATGGCGAATCATCCCAGTCTGAGAAAGGGCAAAGGGAACGAAGACACCGATAGTATAGAGAGGAATCAAACGTTCGGTATTACCATTAAAAATGAGAAGAAGAATCATAGCCCCAAATGCCAGAGTTAAAATTCCATTAGAGTAGCCTAGGCGGTCTCCTTTTTCCATAAAGAGATGGGGCATGTATTTGTTTTTAGCCATATTGTAAGCCAGCATAGGGAAGGCTGAAAAGCCAGTATTTGCAGCTACGGCCAAAATCAAGGCTGTGGAGAATTGGAAGGTATAATAGCCAAGGTGACCTAAGAAAGAATCGCCAAGGATGCCTTGAGCCATCTGTGAGAGGATGGTTTCTCCGTGTTG
Organism: uncultured Streptococcus sp.; assembly: GCF_963518475.1. GTDB lineage: Bacteria > Bacillota > Bacilli > Lactobacillales > Streptococcaceae > Streptococcus. The sequence continues at coordinate 35,143 of NZ_CAUQJA010000001.1, forward strand.
CGGCATAATCCCCATCCAGTAGTTTAGGAAGGTAATACCAGCAAAAAGAAATCCTAGAATCAGTGACATGATGGTCAAGGTTTGAGCGGCATTCTTTTCTTTTGGAGCCTTGAAAAAGGGAACGGCATTTGAAATAGCTTCAACCCCTGTCAGAGAGGCAGAGCCGCTGGTAAAGGCTCTTAGAATGAGAACGATAGACAGGCTCGGAACAGCATGCCCAATAGGTGAAGTTGCCTGATAGCTGAGAGAACCTGTCATTAGTTGAAAAATTCCATAGAGCAAGAGAAAGACAGTACTGATGATAAAGAGATAGACAGGAATCATCAGTGAGCTGGCAGATTCTTTTAAGCCCCGTAAGTTCAAAAGCATGAGCAAGCAAACCAGAAAAATGGAAATGTGGAGGTTGTAAGGGTGGAGAGCAGGGAGAGCTGCTGTGATAGCATCAGCTCCAGAAGCAACAGATACTGCTACGGTCAGCATGTAGTCAACCAGCAGACTACCTCCAGCGATCAAGCCAAGTTGGGGAGATAGATTTTCTCGAGTAACCATATAGGCCCCTCCACCTTGAGGGTAGGCGTGGATGATTTGACGGTAGGAAACGGTCAGACTAGCCAGAAGCAGGAGAACAAAGAGGCCGATGGGAAGGCTCCACCATATAGCAAGAGGAGAGAGGCTAGCCAAGACGAGGACTACTTGCTCAGGTCCATAGGCGATGGAGGACAGAGCGTCGCTTGACAACATGGCCAGTGCCTGCATTTTTCCCAGCAACCCTCCCTCGCCTTCTGTTAAGGACTTAAGAGGCCGACCGATAAAGGTCTGTTTTAATTTTGTAAACATAGTTGTTTCCTTTGTTGAAAAAATTCAATAAGTGTTATTATACTGCTTTGGAAAAAGAGCGTCAAGAGATGATAATGGGTTTTAGAATATTTTTTACAGATGAGGAGAGAGGTCAGTTTTTTTGCTATAATAGTAGATAGAAAACGAGGTTAGAAGAGATGATTTTTGATACACATACACACTTGAATGTAGAAGAATTTGCAGGTCGTGAGGCAGAAGAAATTGCCTTGGCTGCTGAGATGGGTGTGACACAGATGAATATTGTTGGTTTTGATGAACCGACGATTGAGCGTGCTTTGGAGTTGGTAGAAGAGTATGACCAACTCTACGCAACTATTGGTTGGCATCCTACAGAAGCTGGAACCTACACAGAGGAGATTGAAGCCTACTTGCTTGACAAGCTCAAGCATCCAAAGATTGTTGCCTTGGGTGAGATTGGCTTGGACTACCATTGGATGACAGCGTCCAAAGAAGTGCAGGAGCAGGTTTTTCGCCGTCAGATTCAGTTATCTAAGGACTTGGATTTGCCTTTTGTGGTCCATACCCGTGATGCGCTGGAAGATACCTATGAGATTATCAAGAGTGAGGGAGTTGGTCCTCGTGGTGGCATCATGCATTCTTTCTCAGGAACTCTTGAATGGGCAGAGAAGTTTGTCGCGCTTGGTATGACTATTTCCTTCTCAGGAGTGGTGACTTTTAAGAAGGCAACTGATATCCAAGAGGCGGCTAGAGAACTTCCTTTGGACAAGATTTTGGTGGAGACGGATGCACCCTACTTAGCTCCTGTTCCTAAGCGGGGTCGTGAAAACAAAACAGCCTATACTCGCTATGTAGTAGATTTTATCGCGGATTTGCGTGGTATGACGACAGAAGAGCTAGCGGCGGCAACGACTGCAAATGCAGAGCGCATTTTTGGATTGGATAGCAAGTGATGAAAGAAAAAATTTCCCAAGTCATCGTGGTTGAAGGTCGCGATGATACGGCCAATCTTAAACGTTACTTCGATGTAGAGACCTATGAGACACGAGGTTCTGCCATCAATGAAAAGGATCTAGAGCGGATTCAGCGCCTGCACCAACGTCATGGAATCATTGTCTTTACAGACCCAGATTTTAATGGGGAGCGGATTCGGCGCATGATTATGACGGCCATTCCAACAGTTCAGCATGCCTTCCTCAAACGAGATGAAGCTGTTCCCAAGTCTAAGACCAAGGGGCGTTCTCTGGGGATTGAGCATGCTAGCTATGAGGATTTGAAAACAGCGCTGGCTCAGGTGACAGAGCAATTTGAAAACGAGAATGAGTTTGACATTAATCGTAGTGACTTGATTCGTTTTGGTTTTCTAGCAGGAGGAGATAGCCGTAAGCGACGAGAATATTTAGGAGAAGCTCTCCGAATTGGCTATTCCAACGGCAAGCAACTCCTCAAACGCCTAGAGTTGTTTGGGATCACCTTGGCAGAAGTGGAAGAAGCTATGAAATCTTATGAGTAGGGAAGATGTAGCCGTTACAATTTTTTAAGTTTCACAGTATTTTTCGAAGCAGGTAGAAGAGGAGACGTCTGATGTTAATTGGTCAAAAAATTAAAGAGATTCGGATAGAAAAAGGAATTAGTCGTCCAGATTTTTGTGGAGATGAGCAAGAACTGACAGTTCGTCAACTGTCGCGAATTGAAAGTGGAGCTTCGCAACCGAGTTTGCCCAAGTTAGACTATATTGCTCGCCGGCTAGGAGTTCCCGCTTATAGCCTTATGCCGGATTTTTCAGCTCTTCCTCCTGCTTATTTAGAATTGAAATACCAAATTTTACGTGAACCAATCTATGGTAAAGAAGAGGAGTATGATAAGAAGGAAGCGTGTTTGGAAGAGATAGAGGATTTATTTTATGAGCAACTTCCTAATGAGGAAAAAATATGGTTTGAAGCTACTAGAGCAACGATAGATGTTATTCGAAGCGGACGACCAGAATATGGGGAAACCGTACTGGACGATTATTTTAAAACAATTTATGATAAGGAATTGTTTTTGATAAATGAATTAGAAGTTATCAACTTATATTTTGCTATAGTGCTTACAAAGATAAAACAAGGTCAAAATCAGATTGAAGAAATTAACAGAATTCATTCGTTTTTAGTTCGTTTGACAAATCATGTAGAATTAATTGCACCAGAATATCTGTTTGCTTTAAGTAACACTTTGTTTTCGGGTCTAGCCTGTTTGGATAATCTGTCGTCTTATGATTCACTCGGAGCTTATATCTTTAGCCTTAATCATATAATGGAAAAAACACAAGATTTTCAGAAGAAACCAATTATATTAATGTTGGAGTGGAAATTATCTCTAATAATAAACAATGATTATGTTTCTGCCGAACAGTTCTATCAGAAATCGAAGCTATTTGCTGATATAATAGAAAATTCTTATTTAGTTACTATGTTGGAGAAACAATGGCAAGAAGATTTAAAAAAATATTTATAAACATAGTGAATCAGTGACAAAAATGTCCTTGTTCTAGTATTGAAATGGTTCTAAAGTTCGTCTTTAGGACTGTTTTTTTTATATATAAGCTAAAAATGACACGAAATGGTTCTATTTTAAGGACATTGATGTCCTTTGAGTTTATTTAAGAATAATTTATAATTAATAAAAATGTGAAAGGAGATTACAGTATGAACTTTTTTAGTTTATTTTATTTAGTTACTTGGTGGTTTAAATAAAATTTAGTTATGTCTACTTAGTCTCAAAAAATTTATTCATAACATATAATAAATACAACTTGATAGACTAAATTAGAAAAATAAGGAGAGGATACCATGAGGTGTTGCTTTGAAAAGGTCTATGATCCATGACTTAGTTTTACTTGAATAGAAAATGGACAATATATAATAAATATTTATGATAAAATAAAAAATAGAGGAGTATCAATATGAAACAAACAGTTAAAAAATTAGCCCTTGTAGCGAGCATTGCAGCAACATTAGGTGGAAGTGTAGCAGTAGTATCGGCCGCGGTTAAGTATCCAGATGGTGGTGTCTGGACGTATGGTTCAGGTGACGGAGGTGCTTACTCAAACTACTATCACTCTTCAGAATATCATAGCTCAACAGTTGTTAGTAGAAAAACTGGTTCATCTGATAAGGGATATGCTGGTGCTGGAGGGACTTCTCGTGCATGGATTCGTACTTCTTGGGGAGAGAAAGTTGCATTCTACTATAATGTTTAGAATGGTATAGCCCTATTGTTTAGCTTTACTTGGTCATCTTCTCACTAAGTGACCAAGTAACTTTTTGGAGGAAATGATGAAACGTTTATTTATTTTGATTTCAATGGTATTGGTATCGCTTTATATGGTGATAACTTCCGTTGACCATCGAGAAGAGATTTTATTTGGTAACTATCCTTCTGTTGATGTGACAGGAATGGTGATAAATCAACCAGTAGCTAGTCGCGAAGAGGTGACAGAGGCTTTGAGTAACTTGGCAGTAGAGCATAATAGTCTCATCGCCCGTCGGATTGTTGAGCCAAATGAAGCTGGAGAAACACGCTTTACCTATGCCACTTATGGTGAGGGAGAGCTTCCAGAAGGTCTGACCATTTCCTCCAAGGAGAGTGCAGAAACGAGTGATTTATTAGGGTCTTATTTGATTGTGTCAGGAAGTTTGGATGGAGTGAGCTTACAGACCACCTTGAAAGAACTTGGCTATCAAGGCTTTGTTTCGAATGGAGAAGATCCATTTTCGATAGTCTTACTATTGGCGGCTACCTCAATGGGACTACTGAGTCTAGCTATTTTTCTGCTGACCTTTATGAGTCTGACCCTGATTTATCGGATCAAGTCCCTTCGTCAGGCAGGGATTCGCTTAATAGCTGGTGAGAGCTTGTTTGGGGTGGCTCTCAGACCAGTGTTAGAAGATGTGAGACAGCTTATCTGCTCAGTGCTGGTATCCAGTCTTTTGGGATTGGGAATTCTCTGGTATCAAGGTGCCTTGTTTATGGCGACGGTGCAACTGGTCATCATTGCTCTTCTACTTTATGGATTGACCTTGGCCGGGATTTCTACCTTACTAAGTGTCGTCTATCTACTTGGTTTACAGGAAAATAGTCTGGTGGATCTATTGAAAGGGAAACTCCCTCTCAAACGTATGATGACATTGATGATGGTGGGGCAACTCTTGGCCGTGCTGGTGGTCGGCTCGAGTGCGACTGCTCTCCTACCCCACTACCGTGAAATGCAAGAAATGGAGAGAGCTAGCGATAAATGGAGTCAGTCCTCAGATCGTTACCGTCTATCCTTTGGTTGGTCTAGTGCATTTGCCGATAAAGAAGGAATGCGTAAGGATAATCGTGAGTGGCAGACATTTACTGAAGAACGGTTAGCCAATACAGACTCTTTTTATATTATGAGCAATGTTGACAATTTCTCAGATGGAGCAGAAGTGGACCTAGATGGCAATCGTCTCAATGACTACACACCAGCAGGGAATGCCATCTATGTCTCACCACGGTATCTAACAGAAGAGAAGGTTGCCGTATCTCCTGAGTTCATGGAGAAGATGCAAAACTTGTCTGAGGGAGAGTTTGGGCTGATCTTGCCTGAGAGCTTGCGAGAGCAGTCTGCCTATTATCAAGGATTATTTACAGATTACCTGCAAAACTTTTCATCTGAAAGTGTAGAAGTGACGAGTCAGAAACACTACCTCCCACAGGTAACGCTAGCTTTTACAGAAACAGGACAGGAACGCTTCCTCTATAACGATGGGTACAAGACGACACGCCAGTACCTAAAAGATCCGATTATTGTAGTTTTAACGCCGCAAGCGACTGGAACAAGACCTGTTGCAGGGATGTTATGGGGAACTACGGCTAATAGTGCCTTGAAACTAGATCGATATGGAGATAGTATCACAGCTCTAAAAGAGCAAGGTCTGTATCACAAGGTCTCTTATTTGGTAAAAAGCCAGCTGTTTTTTGCCAAGGTACTAAATGACAAACGGATGGAGTTCTACTCTCTCCTTATTGGGACTATTTTGACCCTGTCTACGGCTATCTTGTTATTTGATTCCATGAATCTTCTCTATTTTGAGCAGTTTAGACGGGAGATCATGATTAAACGTCTTTCTGGTATGACAATCTATGAGCTTCATGGCAAGTACTTACTGGCGCAAGGAGGAGTTCTCTTACTTGGGCTAATCCTATCTAGTGTTTTGACAGGAGATAGCTTGATTAGCGCTCTAGTTGTAGCTTTATTTACTCTTAACGCCCTCTTGATTTTAGTAAGGCAGGATAAAAAGGAAGAAGCTGGTAGCATGGCAGTATTGAAAGGAAAATAAGATGATTGATATTCAAGAATTGGAAAAGAAGTTTAATGACCGCGCGATTTTCTCTGGTTTAAATCTCAAGTTGGAGAAGGGCAAGGTTTATGCCTTAATCGGAAAGAGTGGAAGCGGAAAGACGACTTTGCTTAATATCTTAGGAAAGCTAGAAAAGATAGATGGTGGAAGGGTTCTCTATCAGGGGAAAGATTTAAAAACCATTCCCACTCGTGAGTATTTTCGAGACCAGATGGGCTATCTCTTTCAAAATTTTGGACTCTTAGAAAACCAATCAATCAAAGAGAATTTGGATTTGGGCTTTGTTGGTCAAAAAATTTCAAAAGTAGAACGTTTGGAAAGGCAAGTGGAGGCTTTAGAAAAGGTTAATCTAGGGTATTTGGATCTAGAACAAAAAATTTATACTTTATCTGGGGGAGAGGCTCAACGAGTTGCCCTTGCGAAGACTATTTTGAAAAATCCACCCTTGATTTTGGCAGATGAACCAACAGCAGCTCTTGATCCTGAAAATTCAGAGGAGGTTATGAATCTCTTGGTGGGCTTGAAAGATGAAAATCGAATTATCATCATTGCGACTCATAATCCCCTAATCTGGAATAAGGCAGATGAAATCATTGATATGAGGGAGCTTGCTCATGTGTGAAAAAATCCGTATTCGCAGGGTATCTGATTATCCTAGTGCCAGAGGTGGTTTAGAAGATATTCTCATCATGGAAAATATGACCAATCATCTCCTTTTGGTTCAAATCCGAGTGAATGGCTATTTGCTTGATTTTGCTAGTATTGAAGGTCAAAGGCAAAAGCATTATCGTTTGAAAAATTTACCTCAAACGGTTGAACTGACAGTGGATGATGTGGAGGAGGATGTAGATTTGACCCTACCCGAAAATCGAAGTTATCAAGAAGCTGATTTTTTCGAACGTATGTTTCGAGAGAACCGATAAGTCCACCTTTAAAGATTTCCAAGACTATCTTTCTTCATGAGGAAAGATAGTTTTTTGGTATGATTTTCACCCCCAAAATACAAGGGGAATGTGTTACAATAGTAGTAACAGATAATAGAAAAGAGAATAGATGAGAATTGCAGATTATAGCGTGACCAAGGCAGTGCTGGAGCGTCACGGTTTTACCTTTAAAAAGTCCTTTGGGCAAAATTTCTTGACGGATACCAATATCCTACAAAAAATCGTGGATACGGCTGAGATTGATGACCAGGTCAATGTCATCGAAATCGGGCCAGGGATTGGTGCCTTGACGGAGTTTTTGGCTGAGCGTGCAGCTCAAGTCATGGCATTTGAAATCGACCACCGTTTGGTACCGATTTTGGCAGATACCTTGCGTGATTTTGACAATGTGACCGTAGTCAACGAGGACATTCTCAAAGTCGATTTGGCCCAACATATCCAGAATTTCAAAAATCCTGACCTGCCAATCAAGGTAGTGGCTAATTTGCCTTACTACATCACGACGCCTATTCTCATGCACTTAATCGAGAGTGGGATTCCTTTTAGTGAGTTTGTTGTTATGATGCAAAAAGAGGTAGCTGACCGCATTTCAGCCCAGCCGAATACCAAGGCTTATGGTAGTTTGTCGATTGCGGTGCAGTACTACATGACAGTCAAGGTTGCCTTCATCGTACCTCGTACGGTCTTTGTGCCAGCACCAAACGTGGACTCTGCTATTTTGAAAATGGTGCGCCGTCCAGAACCAGCTGTAGCAGTTGAAGACGAGAACTTTTTCTTTAAGGTTTCCAAGGCTAGTTTTACCCATCGCCGCAAGACCTTGTGGAATAACTTGACAGGTTACTTTGGTAAGACTGAGGAAGTTAAGGACAAGCTGACCAAGGCTTTGGACCAAGCAGGCTTGTCACCAAGTGTGCGTGGAGAAGCACTCAGCTTGACAGAATTTGCCAGTCTAGCAGACGCGCTTAAAGGGCAAGGACTCTAAGATGCAGGGACAAATTATTAAGGCCTTGGCCGGCTTCTACTATGTAGAGAGTGAGGGCCAGGTTTATCAGACACGCGCGCGTGGGAATTTCCGTAAAAAAGGCCATACTCCCTACGTCGGGGATTGGGTAGATTTCTCTGCGGAGGAAAATTCAGAAGGCTATATTCTCAAAATTCACGAACGCAAAAATAGCCTAGTCCGTCCACCTATTGTTAATATTGATCAAGCTGTAGTAATCATGTCCGTCAAGGAACCTGATTTTAACAGCAATTTGCTGGATCGTTTCTTGGTTCTATTGGAGCACAAGGACATCCATCCCATCGTTTATATTTCTAAAATGGATTTGTTGGAAGATAGGGAAGAACTGGATTTTTATGAACAGACTTATGGTGATATCGGCTACGACTTTGTGACCAGTAAAGAAGAACTCTTGCCCTTGTTAACAGGCAAGGTTACAGTCTTTATGGGGCAGACAGGTGTTGGGAAGTCAACTCTTCTCAATAAAATCGCACCAGATCTCAATCTTGAAACAGGAGAAATCTCAGACAGTCTGGGTCGTGGGCGCCATACCACTCGAGCTGTTAGTTTTTACAACCTCAATGGGGGCAAAATCGCAGATACACCAGGTTTTTCATCCTTGGACTATGAAGTATCAACGGCGGAAGACCTCAATCAGGCCTTTCCAGAGATTGCTAGTGTCAGCCGAAACTGCAAATTCCGTACTTGTACCCATACCCATGAGCCGTCCTGTGCAGTGAAGCCGGCAGTAGAAGAGGGTGCTATTGCCACCTTCCGTTTTGACAACTACCTGAAATTCCTCAGTGAGATTGAAAATCGCAGAGAAACTTATAAAAAAGTCAGCAAAAAAATTCCAAAATAAGGAGAAACCTATGTCTCAATACAAGATTGCTCCGTCAATTCTGGCAGCAGATTATGCCAACTTTGAACGTGAAATCAAACGTCTAGAAGCAACTGGTGCAGAATATGCCCATATCGATATCATGGATGGTCACTTTGTACCGCAGATCAGTTTTGGTGCAGGTGTGGTCGAAGCTCTTCGTCCTCATAGTAAGATGGTCTTTGACTGCCACTTGATGGTAGCTAATCCAGAGCATCATTTAGAAGACTTTGCGCGTGCAGGTGCCGATATCATCAGCATCCATGCGGAAGCAACGCCTCATATTCATGGCGCCCTTCAAAAAATTCGTTCACTCGGAGTTAAGCCTTCAGTCGTTATCAATCCTGGCACACCAGTTGAAGCCATCAAGCACGTCCTTCATCTAGTTGAGCAAGTTTTAGTCATGACGGTTAATCCAGGTTTTGGTGGGCAAGCCTTTCTACCAGAGACCATGTATAAAGTCCGTGAGTTGGTTGCTCTTCGTGATGAAAAAGGCTTGAACTTTGAAATCGAAGTGGATGGCGGGATTGATGACCAAACTATTGCTCTAGCCAAAGAAGCTGGTGCGACCGTTTTTGTAGCAGGTTCCTATGTCTTTAAGGGAGATGTCAATGAGCGAGTACAAACTCTCAGAAAACAACTGGACTAGGGTTGCCGTTTTTGCAGGAGGAGACCGCGGTCATTATCGGACGGACTTTGATAGTTTTGTCGGTGTGGATCGAGGCTCGCTCTGGGTCTTGGAAGAAGATTTGCCTCTTGCTCTAGCAGTCGGAGATTTTGATTCTGTGACTGCAGAAGAACGACAGGTGATTCAAAAAAGTGCCCAGCATTTTGTCCAAGCCCGACCAGAAAAGGATGATACTGATCTGGAATTGGCTCTCTTGACTATTTTTGAGAAAAATCCTCAGGCTGAGGTTACTATTTTCGGTGCTTTGGGTGGCCGTATTGACCATATGCTGGCCAATGTTTTTCTGCCTAGCAATCCCAAGTTGGCTCCCTATATGCGTCAGATAGCGATTGAGGATGGGCAAAACTTGATTGCCTATTGTCCAGAAGGAACCAGTCAGCTAGAACCTCGTTCAGACTACGACTATCTTGCCTTTATGCCGGTTCGGGATAGCCAGCTGACCATTCTTGGTGCCAAGTATGAGTTGACAGAGGAAAATTTTTTCTTTAAAAAAGTGTACGCTTCTAACGAATATATAGATAGGGAAGTTTCGGTGACTTGCCCAGATGGCTATGTAGTCGTGTTGCATAGCAAGGACAGGAGGTAGGATGGAAAGTTTACTTGTTCTATTATTGATTGCCAACCTAGCTGGACTCTTTCTGATTTGGCAAAGGCAGGATAAGCAGGAAAAACATCTCAGCAAGAGCTTGGAGGATCAGGCAGATCACTTGTCAGACCAGTTGGATTACCGCTTTGAACAAGCCAGACAAGCCAGTCAGTTAGATCAAAAAGATTTGGAAGTGGCTGTCAGTGACCGTTTGCAAGAAGTGCGAATGGAATTGCACCAAGGTCTGACTCAAGTTCGTCAAGAAATGACAGATAATCTCCTCCAAACCAGAGATAAGACCGACCAACGTCTCCAAGCCTTGCAGGAATCAAATGAGCAACGTTTGGAACAAATGCGCCAGACAGTCGAGGAAAAGTTGGAAAAGACCTTGCAGACGCGCTTACAAGCTTCCTTTGAGACAGTTTCCAAACAACTGGAGTCAGTCAATCGTGGTCTTGGCGAAATGCAGACAGTTGCCCGTGATGTCGGAGCTCTTAACAAGGTTCTCTCTGGAACCAAGACGCGAGGGATTCTGGGAGAATTGCAACTGGGGCAAATCATCGAAGATATCATGACACCTGCCCAGTACGAACGAGAATATGCAACGGTTGAAAACTCTAGTGAACGAGTGGAGTATGCCATCAAGTTGCCTGGACAGGGTGACCTGGAATATGTCTACTTACCGATTGACTCCAAGTTTCCACTGGCAGATTATTACCGTCTAGAAGAAGCCTATGAAGCTGGTGACAAGGACGAGATCGAACGCTGTCGCAAGTCACTCCTAGCCAGCGTCAAACGCTTTGCCAAGGATATCAAGAGCAAGTACATAGCACCGCCTCGGACTACCAATTTTGGAGTTTTGTTTGTTCCGACAGAAGGTCTCTACTCAGAAATCGTCCGAAATCCGGTCTTCTTTGATGACTTGAGACGGGAGGAGCAGATTATTGTCGCAGGTCCAAGTACCCTATCAGCTTTGCTCAACTCCCTATCGGTTGGCTTCAAGACTCTCAATATCCAAAAGAGTGCCGACCATATCAGTAAGACTCTTGCTAGTGTTAAGACCGAGTTTGGCAAGTTTGGTGGCATTCTGGTTAAGGCACAAAAACATCTCCAACATGCCTCTGGCAATATTGATGAACTATTAAACCGTCGCACTACAGCTATCGAGCGGACGCTCCGTCACATTGAGTTGTCAGAAGGTGAGCCTGCGCTTGATTTACTCCATTTCCAAGAAAATGAGGAAGAATATGAAGATTAGTCACATGAAAAAAGATGAGCTGTTTGAAGGCTTTTACCTAATCAAGTCAGTTGACCTGAGGCAAACTCGAGCTGGGAAAAACTACCTAGCCTTTACCTTCCAAGATGATAGTGGCGAGATTGAAGGGAAACTCTGGGATGCTCAACCTCATAACGTTGAGGCCTTTACCGCAGGTAAGGTTGTCCACATGAAAGGACGCCGAGAAGTTTATAACAACACCCCTCAAGTCAATCAAATTACCCTTCGCCTGCCTCAACCTGGTGAACCCAATGACCCAGCTGATTTCAAGGTCAAGTCACCAGTTGATGTCAAGGAAATCCGTGACTATATGTCGCAAATGATTTTTAAAATTGAAAATCCTGTTTGGCAACGGATTGTCCGAAAGCTCTACACCAAGTATGATAAGGAATTTTACTCCTATCCAGCTGCCAAGACTAATCACCATGCCTTTGAAACGGGTTTGGCTTATCATACGGCGACCATGGTGCGTTTGGCAGATGCTATTAGCGAAGTCTATCCTCAGCTCAATAAGAGCCTGCTCTATGCGGGGATTATGCTGCATGACTTGGCTAAGGTCATTGAGTTGACGGGACCAGACCAGACCGAGTACACAGTGCGAGGTAATCTTCTTGGACATATCGCTCTCATTGATAGTGAAATTACCAAGACAGTGATGGAACTCGGCATCGATGATACCAAGGAAGAAGTCGTTCTGCTTCGTCACGTCATCCTTAGTCACCATGGCTTGCTTGAGTATGGAAGTCCAGTCCGTCCACGCATTATGGAAGCAGAGATTATCCATATGATTGATAATCTGGATGCCAGCATGATGATGATGTCAACTGCTCTTGCTTTGGTGGATAAGGGAGAGATGACCAATAAAATTTTCGCTATGGACAATCGTTCCTTCTATAAACCAGATTTAGATTAATAATTTAAGAAAAATGAGCATTTTTTAGGATAAGAATGTTCGTTTTTTTATGTGAATATGGTATAATAGATAAAATATCAAAATTAAATGAAGTAGGAAATAGAAATGAAATTAAGAAGAAGTGATCGGATGGTTGTCATTTCCAACTATTTGATTAATAATCCTTATAAACTAACTAGTCTCAATACTTTTGCTGAAAAGTATGAATCTGCTAAATCATCCATCTCAGAAGATATCGTCATTATCAAACGTGCCTTTGAGGAGATCGAAATCGGTCATATCCAAACAGTAACTGGTGCTGGCGGAGGTGTCATTTTTACACCATCAATCTCAAGTCATGATGCCAAGGAAATGGTCGAGGACTTGTGTGCCAAGTTGTCAGAAAGTGATCGTATCTTGCCAGGTGGCTATATCTACCTGTCTGATTTGCTCAGCACACCAGCTATTTTGAAAAATATTGGTCGCATTATTGCCAAGAGCTTTATGGACCAAAAAATTGATGCGGTTATGACAGTAGCGACTAAGGGTGTTCCACTTGCAAATGCAGTTGCCAATGTCCTCAATGTTCCTTTTGTTATTGTGCGCCGTGACCTGAAAATTACCGAAGGTTCAACTGTCAGCGTCAACTATGTATCCGGTTCAAGTGGTGACCGCATTGAGAAAATGTTCCTTTCAAAACGTAGTCTCAAGGCAGGCAGCCGTGTCTTGATTGTGGATGACTTCTTGAAAGGCGGAGGAACTGTCAACGGGATGATCAGTCTCTTGCGTGAGTTTGATTCAGAATTGGCAGGTGTAGCGGTCTTTGCGGATAATGCTCAAGAAGAACGCGAAAAGCAGTTTGACTACAAGTCACTCTTGAAGGTAACCAATATTGATGTCAAGAATCAAACCATCGATGTTGAGGTTGGCAATATCTTTGACGAAGATAAATAAGAGATAGAACTAAAGGTTGGAACGATTGTCCCAGCCTTTCTTTGCAAATAGAATAGAAGGAAACTTATGAAGACACCATTTATCAATAAAGAAGACTTAGAAGCGATTGTTGCCGAGTTCCCGACTCCTTTTCACTTGTATGATGAGAAGGGAATTCGTGAGAAGGCAAGAGCCGTCAACCAAGCCTTTTCGTGGAACAAGGGCTTTAAGGAATATTTTGCAGTTAAGGCTACTCCAACTCCAGCTATTTTGAAAATTCTCCAAGAGGAAGGTTGCGGTGTGGACTGCTCTAGTTATGTGGAGCTTTTGATGAGCCATAAACTGGATTTTCCAGGTTCTGAGATCATGTTCTCTTCAAACAACACGCCAGATAAGGAATATGCCTATGCGCGTGAATTGGGTGCTACCATTAACTTGGATGCCTTTGAAGATATTGAACATCTAGAGCGTGCAGCAGGCATTCCCGAAATTATCTCTTGTCGTTACAATCCTGGAGGCGTTTTTGAACTAGGAACAGACATTATGGACAATCCTGGAGAAGCCAAGTTTGGTATGACCAAGGACCAGCTCTTTGAAGCTTTTGCCATCTTGAAGGAAAAAGGAGCCAAGACTTTTGGGATTCACTCCTTCCTAGCGTCCAATACTGTGACCCATCTCTATTATCCAGAGTTGGCTCGTCAGCTTTTTGAATTGGCTGTTGAAATCAAGGAAAAGTTGGGCATTTCGCTAGACTTTATCAATCTTTCTGGCGGTATTGGTGTCAACTATCGTCCAGACCAGGAGCTAAATGATATTGCCTTGATTGGTGAGGGAGTTCGTAAGGTTTATGAAGAGGTTCTTACGCCAGTAGGTCTTGGTCAGGTCAAGATTTTTACCGAATTGGGTCGTTTTATGTTGGCACCTCACGGTGCTTTGGTCACAAGAGTTACCCATAAGAAGAAAACCTACCGTACCTATCTAGGTGTGGATGCATCAGCAGTCAACCTCATGCGTCCAGCTATGTACGGAGCTTACCATCATATTACTAACGTGACCCATCCAGATGGACCAGCTGAAGTGGTAGATGTGGTTGGTTCACTCTGTGAAAACAATGATAAATTTGCAGTGAATCGCGAACTGCCTCATACAGAAATCGGTGATTTGCTGGTAATTCATGATACAGGTGCCCACGGTTTTTCAATGGGCTACCAGTATAACGCTAAACTTCGTTCTGCGGAAATTCTTTATACTGAAGAAGGCAAAGCCCGTCAAATCCGCCGTGCAGAGCGCCCTGAGGACTACTTTGCAACCTTGTATGGTTTTGATTTTGAAGAATAAAATGATAATTAATTGAAAATGAAATTGAAAAACAGATTGCTTTCTAAAAAATAGGCAAAAATCTTGTTTTTCCTTCAAGTCATGATATAATAAAACTATAAAACGTTTTCAAGGAAGGTAACGATATGTCTGAAGAAACAATTGATTATGGACAAGTGACAGGAATGGTGCATTCGACAGAAAGCTTTGGGTCAGTAGATGGGCCTGGTATTCGCTTTATTGTCTTTTTGCAGGGCTGTCACATGCGTTGCCAGTATTGCCACAACCCGGACACTTGGGCTATGGAGTCCAATAAATCACGTGAACGGACGGTAGATGATGTCTTGGCAGAGGCCTTGCGTTACCGCGGTTTCTGGGGGAATAAGGGTGGGATTACAGTCAGTGGAGGAGAAGCCCTCTTGCAGATTGATTTCTTGATTGCCCTCTTCACTAAGGCTAAGGAACAAGGAATCCACTGTACTTTGGACACCTGTGCACTGCCTTTCCGTAATAAACCACGTTACCTTGAAAAGTTTGACAAACTCATGGCTGTCACTGACTTGGTCCTCTTGGATATCAAGGAAATCAACGAAGAACAGCACAAGATTGTTACTAGCCAAACCAATAAAAATATCTTGGCTTGTGCCCAGTATCTATCAGATATTGGAAAACCTGTCTGGATTCGCCACGTGCTAGTTCCAGGATTGACAGATAGAGATGATGACTTGATTGAACTTGGTAAGTTCGTCAAGACCCTCAAAAATGTTGATAAGTTTGAAATTCTGCCTTATCATACCATGGGTGAGTTCAAATGGCGTGAATTGGGAATTCCATATTCCCTCGAAGGGGTTAAACCACCAACAGCAGATCGCGTCAAGAACGCTAAAAAACTCATGGATACCGAAAGTTACCAAGACTATATGAAACGTGTACATGGATAAAAAAGAAGCCTGATGGAAACATCGGGCTTTTGTTACTCAATGAAAATCAAAGAGCAAACTAGGAAGCTAACCACAGGCTGCTCAAAACATGGTTTTGAGGTTGTGGATAGAACTGACGAAGTCAGTAACATATATACGGCATGGCGAAGCTGACGTGGTTTGAAGAGATTTTCGAAGAGTATGACTTGCAAAAAAGACTTAGCAAACCAGCTAAGCCTTTTTCTTCTTATCTCGAACGTTGTTTTCCAGCGTTGCGATTTTTGTGTTTTTTCTTACTTGTGATAGCAGTTGGTTGTTCAGGAGTAACGTCTTTTCGTCCACTTGGTGTAGAGAAAGCACGTGCTTTTGGTGGGTTCTTGGCTAGTTCTTCACGGACTTTTTTGCGAAGTTTTGGACGAACGATATAGTTGACGATAAACTGTTGGAGAATCATCATGAAACCACCGACAACCCAGTAAAGTGTGACACTAGCTGGTGAGAAGAGGGAGAAGACAACGATCATGAGTGGGCTCATGTAAATCATTTTCTTAATTTGTTCTCTTTGCATTTCATCTTCTACTCCGTGAAGTGAAAGGAGTGATTGAAGATAGTAAAGAATACCAGCGAAGGCAACTAAAATCATACTTGGAGAACCTAGAGGAATGCCTAGGTAGCTTGCTTGAGCAACACCTTCAGTATGTTGGGCAGCAAAGTAGATAGCTGAGAAGAAAGGCATTTGAAGGAGGATAGGGAAACATCCTACACCACCAAACATGCTGATGCCGTGCTCTTTTTGAGCAGCAAAGAGAGCTTGTTGGGCTTCGAGTTTTTCTTCTTGAGTAGTTGCTTCTTTGAGACGTGTTTGGTGTGGCTCAAGGACGTGCTTGAGGGCGTTCATCTTTTCAGAGTGAAGCGTCGCCTTCCATGATTGGTAGATACCAAGTGGCAAGATAATCAAGCGCACGATAATGGTTACGATGATGATACCAACCCCAAAACCAAGTCCCTTGTCATTGGCGAAGTACTTGATAGCTTCAGCCATAGGCGCTCCGATAGTATTCCAAATAAATCCTGTTGGCTGTCCTGTGGCTTTATCGACATTGACACAGCCAGTTAAGACTAGCAACATAGCCACTCCCATAGCTGAGAGTGCAAAACGTTTAATAGATTTCACTGTTTTTATTCCTTCTTTAAAAATTATACCTTTCTATTCTACTGTTTTTTTACAAAATATACAATAGTTCTAGAGACCTAATTTGCGATTTTAAAGTCAGGGTAGGGAGGAAAGTTGCTCAGTTGGACATCTAAGTAGCTGACTTTTGAAAAAGGTGTGGGTCCTTTTCGGATTTCTTGGATAAATTTCGCCATGATAGCAGATGAGTCTGCTTGAGCTAAGATTTCCACTGTACCATCGTCGTTATTCCATACTCGGCCTGTGATGCCACCGATTTCAAGTGCTAAGCTGTAAACACCCCAACGAAAGCCGACTCCTTGTACCCTGCCTTGGGCAATCATTCTAACCTTTTGCATACCAAACCCCTTTGATTGTGTTATAATATTTCTATGACTATTATAACCTCAAAAGCCAATTCTGTGGTAAAAAATGCCAAGAAATTACACCAAAAAAAATACCGCAAGTCTGCTTATTTGATTGAAGGCTGGCACTTGTTTGAAGAAGCTATCCAAGCTGGAGTTACGATTGAGAAAATCTTTGCCCTAGAAAGTTACCGAGATCAGTTAGCCTCGTTTCCGCAAACTGTCTGGGTTTCAGAGGAAATTTTGCTAGATTTGGCGGATTCTCAGACTCCACAGGGCATTGTTGCCGTGGTTCAAAAAGAAGAAGTAGGACAAGCTGATTTGAGTCAGGGTAAGTTCTTGTTTTTGGAAGATGTGCAAGATCCTGGTAATGTGGGAACGATCATTCGAACTGCGGATGCAGCAGGCTTTACTGGAGTAATTGTTTCAGATAAGTCGGCAGATATCTACAGTCTCAAGACCTTACGTTCCATGCAAGGCAGTCATTTTCATCTGCCTATTTACCGGATGTCTAGTCAAGCGCTTCTTAAGGAAACCAAAGAGGCAGGTGTACCTGTGCTGGCAACAACCCTATCTAAAGATTCTGTTGATTACAGAGAACTGGTTCCTATAGAAAATTTTGTATTAGTTATGGGGAATGAGGGGCAAGGAATTAGTCCCCTCATGGCTGAAAGTGCAGACCAGTTGGTTCACATTAGTATGAAGGGGCAGGCGGAGAGTTTGAATGTTGCCGTTGCAGCCGGTATTTTGATTTTCCATTTAAGCTAATTTTAACTTTCTTTGTTATAATCAAGGAAAGATGTTCATACAAGGAAAGATGTTCATAGAAAAGGAGAAAAGATGAATCACACTATTATTCATGACCGCGCAGGTCTCAATCAATTTTACGCTAAGGTTTATGCCTTTGTTGGTCTGGGGATCGGACTATCTGCTTTGGTATCAGGCCTTATGTTGACGGTCTTTCAATCTCAGTTGGTTTACTTTTTGATGCAGGGGCGTCTCTGGTTGACCATTGCTACTTTTGCGGAGTTGGCCTTGGTTTTCGTTGCCAGTAGCATGGCTTCAAAGAATAGTCCAGCGGCTCTTCCAGTATTTTTACTTTACTCAGTATTAAACGGCTTTACCCTCAGTTTTGTGGTGGCCTTCTATACTCCAGGTACAGTCTTATCTGCCTTTGTATCAAGCGCCCTTCTCTTCTTTGTCATGGCGGCAGTCGGTATGTTCACCAAGAAAGATTTGAGTGGGCTTGGTCGAGCGATGATGGCGGCTCTTATCGGTTTGCTGATTGCCATGGTAGTTAATATTTTCTTGGCTAGCGGTTTCTTTGATTATATGATTAGTGTAGCCATGGTTTTGGTTTTCTCAGGGTTGATTGCTTGGGACAACCAAAGAATTCGTCTCGCTTATGAGCAATCACAAGGCCGTGTAGCGACAGGTTGGGTTGTGTCAATGGCTCTCAGTATCTATCTTGATTTTATCAATCTTTTCCTAAGTATTCTACGTATCTTCGGTCGTAATGACTAAAAGGTCTATGAAATCAGTGTTTTGAGTGACACTGATTTTTTTAAAATTTCTCTTTTCTTTTCTTGGAAATAGGTGTATAATGCTTTTAATTAATTTTTTGAGGAGTAGTTTATGAAGAAAAGTTTTATTCATCAACAAGAAGAGATTTCCTTTGTCAAAAACACTTTTACCCAGTATTTGAAAGATAAGTTAGAAGTTGTCGAAGTTCAAGGTCCTATCTTGAGTAGGGTCGGAGACGGGATGCAGGACAACTTATCAGGTGTGGAGAATGCCGTATCGGTCAAGGTTCTCCAAATCCCTGATGCTACTTATGAAGTGGTGCACTCCCTTGCTAAATGGAAACGCCATACCTTGGCTCGCTTTGGTTTCGGTGAGGGTGAGGGTCTCTTCGTCCACATGAAGGCCCTTCGTCCAGACGAAGATTCGCTGGATGCGACCCACTCTGTTTATGTTGACCAGTGGGACTGGGAGAAGGTTATCCCAAATGGTAAGCGTAACATCGCTTATCTAAAAGAAACCGTTGAGAAGATTTACAAGGCCATTCGCCTTACTGAGCTAGCTGTTGAAGCCCGCTATGACATCGAGTCAATCTTGCCCAAACAAATCACTTTTATCCACACAGAAGAGTTGGTAGAACGCTACCCAGACTTGACACCAAAAGAGCGTGAAAATGCTATTTGTAAAGAATTTGGAGCAGTCTTCTTGATCGGTATCGGTGGTGAATTACCAGACGGTAAACCGCACGATGGACGTGCACCAGACTATGATGACTGGACAAGTGAGTCTGAAAATGGCTACAAGGGTCTGAATGGAGATATTCTTGTCTGGAATGAGTCTTTAGGTGGAGCCTTTGAGTTGTCCTCTATGGGAATCCGTGTAGATGAAGAAACGCTTCGTCGTCAGGTTGCCATTACAGGTGATGAAGACCGCTTGGAATTGGAATGGCACAAGGCTTTGTTGAATGGCCTATTCCCATTGACAATCGGTGGGGGAATTGGACAATCTCGGATGGCCATGTTCCTACTTCGCAAGAAACACATTGGAGAAGTGCAAACAAGTGTTTGGCCTCAAGAAGTCCGCGATACTTACGAAAATATTTTGTAGAGAATCGAACCGCAAGGTTCGGTTTTCTTTCTCTTTTCGCCTATAATTTGGTATAATAAACGGTATGAAAATCGTATCAGGAATCTATGGGGGACGTCCCCTCAAGACACTAGAAGGAAAGACGACAAGACCTACTTCGGATAAGGTTAGGGGAGCCATTTTTAACATGATTGGTCCCTACTTTGAAGGGGGACGAGTTTTGGACCTTTATGCAGGTAGTGGTGGTTTATCTATCGAGGCAGTATCGCGTGGCATGTCCAGCGCTGTTTTGGTGGAGCGAGACCGTAAGGCCCAGGCTATCGTGGCTGAAAATATTCAGATGACCAAGGAAGTTGGAAAATTTCAACTCCTCAAGATGGATGCAGAAAGGGCATTGGAACAGGTACCTGGGGAATTTGACCTCATTTTCTTAGACCCTCCTTATGCCAAGGAACAAATCGTAGCAGATATTGAAAAAATGGCTGAGAAAGAGCTTTTTTCTGAAGATGTCATGGTCGTGTGTGAGACGGATAAGGCCGTTGAACTTCCAGAAGAAATTGCCTGTCTTGGCATCTGGAAGGAAAAGATTTATGGAATTAGTAAGGTGACAGTCTATGTCAGATAAGATTGGATTATTCACAGGCTCATTTGATCCGATGACAAATGGGCATCTGGATATCATTGAACGGGCGAGCAGACTCTTTGATAAGCTCTATGTCGGTATTTTTTTTAATCCCCACAAACAAGGATTTCTCCCCATAGAAAATCGTAAACGAGGGCTAGAAACGGCTTTGAAACATTTGGGAAATGTTGAAGTCGTGTCTTCTCATGATGAATTAGTGGTTGATGTTGCAAAAAGACTGGGGGCTACTTTCCTAGTGCGGGGTTTAAGGAATGCGTCGGATTTGCAATATGAAGCCAGTTTTGATTACTACAACCATCAGCTGTCTCCTGATATAGAGACCATTTATTTACATAGTCGACCTGAACATCTCTATATTAGTTCATCAGGCGTTAGAGAGCTTTTGAAGTTTAGTCAGGATATTACCTGCTATGTTCCCGAGAGTATTTTGGAGGAAATAAGAAATGAAAAAAAAGATTAGATGGCCCTTATATGTCATTGCGGCCTTGATAGCAACTTTCTTGGCATTTGTAGTGCCCTTGCCCTATTATATAGAGGTTCCAGGTGGTTCGGAAGATATTCGCCAAGTCCTTAAAGTCAATGACACAGAAGATAAGGAAGCTGGTGCCTATCAATTCGTTACGGTTGGTGTTCAGCATGCCACTTTAGCCCATATGATTTATGCTTGGTTGACGCCTTTTACAGATATTCGTAGTGCTCAGGAGACTACAGGTGGATCTTCCGATATTGAATTTATGCGGATCAATCAATTCTACATGCAAACATCGCAAAATATGGCCAAGTATCAAGGGCTAAAAACAGCTGGTAAGGATATTGAACTAAAATATCTTGGGGTTTATGTTTTGACTGTGACCGATAATTCGACCTTTAAAGGGATTCTCAACATCTCTGATACGGTCACAGCAGTCAATGATCAAACCTTTGACAGTTCCAAAGACTTGATTGATTACGTCAATTCTCAAAAACTAGGGGACTCCGTCAAGGTCACCTATGAAGAGGATGGGCAAACCAAGTCTGCAGAAGGTAAGATTATCACCTTGGAAAATGGCAAAAATGGGATTGGAATCGGATTGATTGACCGTACAGAAGTGACCAGTGATGTGCCAATTCGCTTTTCAACAGCCGGTATCGGTGGCCCAAGTGCTGGTCTCATGTTTAGTCTGGCTATCTATACTCAAATAGCTGACCCAGGCCTTCGTAATGGCCGCATTGTTGCCGGTACAGGAACCATTGACCGCGATGGGAATGTGGGGGATATTGGAGGTATTGATAAAAAAGTTGTAGCCTCGGCTAGAGAAGGTGTCGCGATTTTCTTTGCCCCTGATAACCCTGTTAGCGAAGAAGAACAAAAAGCGCACCCGGATGCGAAAAACAACTACCAAACTGCCCTAGAAGCAGCTAAAACAATCAAGACAGATATGAAAATCGTGCCAGTTAAAACCCTACAAGATGCAATTGATTACTTGAAAAACAATCCCTAGTTTTTGAGTGAAGTTTCCAAACTAGCGCACAAACAGAGAAGATGGTATAATAGTCAAATGGTTCAATTATTATTCACTCTAAGCAGTCATATGCTCTTTATTTATGTGAGTTTTTACCTTTTAAAGGATCTTGTTAGATGGGAAAAGGTTTTAAAAGTGACAACTGAGAATACAGGAAAAGTTCGTTTACTAGTAGCCTTTTTCAGTATTGTCATGGGCTACATCATGAGTTCTTTCTTTATCAGCCTGTATCAGTTGTGGCAAGAAGCGCTTAGAGGATTATTATAAAATCAAATGTAAAGGAAATAAGTATGGAAAAAATTGTGGTTCAAGGTGGCGATAATCGTCTGGTAGGAAGTGTTACGATCGAAGGAGCAAAGAATGCAGTTTTGCCCTTGTTGGCAGCGACTATTCTAGCAAGTGAAGGAAAGACCGTCTTGCAGAATGTTCCAATCTTGTCAGATGTTTTCACTATGAATCAGGTAGTTCGTGGTTTGAATGCCAAGGTAGATTTTGATGAAGAAGCTCATCTTGTTGAGGTGGACGCGACTGGCGATATCACTGAGGAAGCTCCTTACAAGTATGTCAGCAAGATGCGTGCATCTATCGTTGTCTTGGGACCAATTCTTGCCCGTGTAGGTCATGCTAAGGTATCCATGCCAGGTGGTTGTACGATTGGTAGCCGCCCTATTGATCTTCATTTGAAAGGTCTAGAAGCTATGGGGGCTAAGATTAGTCAGACAGCTGGTTACATCGAAGCCAAGGCAGAACGCTTGCATGGCGCTCATATATATATGGACTTTCCAAGTGTTGGTGCAACGCAGAACTTGATGATGGCGGCTACCCTGGCTGATGGGGTGACAGTGATTGAAAATGCTGCGCGTGAGCCTGAGATTGTTGACCTAGCCATTCTCCTCAATGAAATGGGAGCCAAGGTTAAGGGTGCTGGTACAGAGACCATTACCATTACCGGTGTTGAGAAACTTCATGGTACGACTCACAATGTAGTCCAAGACCGTATCGAAGCAGGAACCTTTATGGTAGCTGCTGCCATGACTGGTGGTGATATCTTGATTAAAGACGCTGTCTGGGAGCACAACCGTCCCTTGATTGCCAAATTGCTTGAAATGGGAGTGGAAGTGACAGAGGAGACTGAAGGAATTCGAGTTCGCTCTCAACTAGAAAATCTAAAAGCTGTTCATGTAAAAACCTTGCCCCACCCAGGATTTCCAACAGATATGCAGGCCCAATTTACAGCCTTGATGACCGTCGCAAAAGGCGAATCAACTATGGTGGAGACAGTTTTCGAAAATCGTTTCCAACATCTAGAAGAAATGCGTCGCATGGGCTTGCATTCTGAGATTATCCGTGATACAGCTCGTATTGTTGGTGGTCAACCTTTGCAGGGGGCAGAAGTTCTTTCGACTGACCTTCGTGCCAGTGCTGCCTTAATTTTGACAGGTTTGGTAGCACAAGGAGAAACTGTAGTCGGTAAATTGGTTCACTTGGATAGAGGTTACTACCGTTTTCATGAGAAGTTGGCACAGCTAGGTGCTAAGATTCAGCGGATTGAGGCAAGTGATGAAGATGAATAAGAAATCAAGCTACGTAATCAAGCGTTTACTTCTAGTCATTTTGGTACTGTTTTTAGGTGCTCTAGCCCTAGGTGTCGGCTTAATGGTAGGTTATGGAATCTTGGGCAAGGGCCAAGATCCATGGGCTATCCTGTCTCCAGCAAAATGGCAGGAATTAATTCATAAATTTACAGGAAATTAGGCTGGAGAACCAGTCTTTTTCTAGAGATAAGGAGAAAAATGGATAAAAAAACAAGACAGACACTAATCGGACTGCTAGTGTTATTGCTTTTGTCTGCAGGGAGCTATTATATCAAGCAGATGCAGTCGACAGCTAATAGTCCCAAAACCAAGCTTAGTCAGAAAAACCAAGCGTCTGAAGCTCCTAGTCAAGCATTGGCAGAGAGTGTCTTAACAGACGCAGTCAAGAGTCAAGTAAAAGGGAGTCTGGAGTGGAATGGCTCAGGTGCTTTTATCGTCAATGGTAATAAAACAAATCTAGATGCTAAGGTTTCAAGTAAGCCCTACGCTGATAATAAAACAAAGACAGTGGGCAAGGAAACGGTGCCAACCGTAGCAAATGCCCTCTTGTCTAAGGCTACTCGTCAGTACAAGAATCGTGAAGAAACTGGGAATGGTTCGACTTCTTGGACTCCTCCAGGCTGGCATCAGGTTAAGAATCTAAAGGGTACTTATACCCATGCGGTCGATAGAGGTCACTTGTTAGGCTATGCCTTAATCGGTGGCTTGGATGGTTTTGATGCCTCGACAAGCAATCCTAAAAACATTGCTGTTCAAACAGCCTGGGCAAATCAGGCGCAAGCCGAGGATTCGACTGGTCAAAACTACTATGAAAGCATGGTACGTAAGGCCTTGGATAAAAACAAGCGTGTCCGTTACCGTGTAACCCTTTACTACGCTTCGAATGAGGATTTAGTTCCTTCAGCTTCACAGATTGAAGCCAAGTCTTCAGACGGAGAATTGGAATTTAATGTTCTAGTTCCCAATGTTCAAAAAGGACTTCAACTGGATTACCGAACTGGAGAAGTTACTGTTACTCAGTAAAATACAAAATAAACTCCTATGTCACTTGTGGATGTAGGGGTTCTTTTTTGGACAATTTAAGTAGAACTAGAATAGACACTGAGAAAAAATAATATGTACTGGACTATATTTTGTGATATAATAGACGGTAAGATACTATTTTAGGAGAAGAACTATGGAAGACCCAAGTAGTCAGAATTTGTTGCTACAATTTGTTTTATTGTTTATCTTGACGGTGTTAAATGCCTTTTTCTCAGCCACAGAAATGGCCATGGTGTCACTAAATCGTGCGCGGGTTGAACAAAAGGCAGAAGAAGGAGATAGACGCTATATCCGTCTGCTGAAGGTACTAGAAAATCCTAACCACTTTTTATCAACCATTCAAGTAGGGATTACCCTGATTACGATCTTATCAGGGGCGAGTTTAGCAGAAACTCTAGGACGAGAAATTGCATCTTGGCTTGGAAATGGTGAAACATCTTATGCTGTTGCAAGTTTTCTGTCTTTAGCATTTTTGACTTATATTTCCATCGTTTTTGGGGAATTGTATCCTAAGAGAATCGCTCTTAATCTAAAGGATGCCTTGGCGATTCGTACAGCGCCAGTTATCATTGGGCTGGGGAAACTAGTTAGTCCCTTTGTTTGGCTCTTGTCTGCATCTACCAATCTCTTGAGTCGCTTGACTCCGATGACCTTTGACGATGCTGATGAAAAAATGACCCGTGATGAAATTGAGTACATGTTGACAAATAGTGAAGAAACACTAGATGCTGACGAAATTGAAATGTTACAAGGAATCTTTTCACTGGACGAATTAATGGCCAGAGAAGTCATGGTTCCTCGAACGGATGCCTTTATGGTAGATATTCAGGATGATAGTCAAACCATCATCCAAAGTATTTTAAAACAAAATTATTCTCGTATCCCTGTCTATGATGGGGATAAGGACAATGTGATTGGGATTATTCATACCAAGAGTCTCCTTAATGCGGGCTTTGTGGACGGTTTTGACAATATTGTTTGGAAGAAAATCTTACAAGATCCTCTTTTTGTTCCTGAAACTATTTTTGTGGATGACTTGTTAAAAGAACTGCGCAATACCCAAAGACAAATGGCGATTTTGTTAGATGAATACGGTGGGATGGCTGGTTTGGTGACCCTAGAAGACCTCTTAGAGGAAATCGTTGGGGAAATCGATGACGAAACAGATAAGGCTGAAATCGAAGTTCATAAAATTGGAGAAGATACTTATATTGTTCAAGGTACCATGAATCTCAATGATTTTAATGACTACTTTGATGTTGAACTGGAAAGTGATGACGTTGATACCATCGCTGGTTACTATTTGACAGGAGTTGGGACCATTCCAACGACTGAGAAACTCAGTTATGAATTAGTCAGCCAAAACAAACAACTTATCCTAACCAATGATAAGGTGAAAAATGGACGTGTTACCAAGGTAAAAGTCCAAATTACCGAAGTTGAAATAGAAGAAGAAACAGAGTAAACTAGAGGCTTTTGTCATCATGCGTGACAAAGCTTTTTTCAGTTGATTTTAAAAGGGAATAGTATCCTCGAAAAACTCAGTCCCCAAATCCGCCCCAAAACTTTTCTAAATCTATCCTTATTTATCCAAAGAAAAAGAAAAAGCCCTTCAAATTGGGCTTTCTGTTCATGTGAAACCTGATAAATCAAGTTATAGAAGGCGGTAGACGGATTTGAACCGACGATCAAGCTTTTGCAGAGCCGTGCCTTACCACTTGGCTATACCGCCTTAACGTTTATTATTATACCTTGAAAATGATTTTCAGTCAATAGCTTTTTCAGATTTTTTGTGTCAATAAGCCTAAATATTCTGAAAATTCGTTTACTTTTCTTGAAATCTATGGTATAATTGATGATAACCTATACTTTATCAGAGGAGTAAATAAATGAAAAAAAGTAGAGTCTTTGTTGCAGCAGGAGTTGCTTTATTGGCAACAGGTGTGTTAGTAGCTTGTGGGAATTCAAAATCATCTGATTCGACAGCTCCAAAAACCTATGGCTATGTCTATTCGGCTGACCCAGAAACATTAGATTATATTATTTCTGGAAAAGAGAGTACGAAAGTGGCTACTTCAAACGGGATCGATGGCCTCTTCACAAATGACAAATACGGGAATTTGACTCCTGCGGTTGCAGAAGACTGGTCTGTATCAAAAGATGGATTGACATATACCTACAAAATTCGTAAAGGTGTCAAATGGATGACATCCGATGGTGAAGAATATGCCGAAGTGACTGCTAAAGACTTCGTGAATGGATTGAAACATGCGGCAGATAAGAAATCAGAAGCTCTATATCTAGCTGAAACTTCTGTTAAAGGTTTATCTGATTATTTGGCTGGGAATTCAAAAGATTTCTCTACAGTAGGTGTTAAAGCGGTTGATGACTATACTCTTGAGTATACTTTGAACCAACCAGAACCTTACTGGAACTCTAAGATGGTTTATTCAATTTTCTGGCCATTAAACGAAGAATTTGAAAAATCAAAAGGCTCTGATTTTGCTAAAGCGACAGATCCTACATCATTGCTATATAATGGACCTTTCTTGCTTAAAGGTTTGACTGCTAAATCTTCTATCGAATTTGCTAAGAACGAGCAGTACTGGGATAAAGAGAATGTTCATTTAGATACAGCAACACTTGCATATTTTGATGGTTCGGACCAAGAATCACTTGAGCGTAACTTTACAAGTGGAGCTTATAGTTTTGCTCGTCTTTACCCAACAAGTTCAAACTTCTCAAAGGTAGAGGAGTCATACAAGGATAATATTTTCTACACTCCGTCAGGAGCTGGTATTGGAGGTTTAGGTGTAAATATCGATCGACAAAATTACAAATATACATCTAAAACGACAGATGAAGAGAAAACATCTACTAAGAAAGCTCTTCTTAACAAAGACTTCCGCCAAGCCTTGAACTTTGCCTTTGACCGTACAGGTTATTCTGCTCAAGTTAACGGTAAAGAAGGTGCTCCTCTCGCAGTTCGTAATTTATTTGTGAAACCAGACTTTGTGACTGCAGGCGAAAAAACTTTCGGTGACTTGGTTGCTGAAAAAGTTAAGACTTATGGAGATGAGTGGAAAGATGTAAACTTTGCTGATGGTCAAGACGGTCTCTTTAACGCTGACAAAGCTAAAGCAGAATTTGCTAAAGCTAAAACTGCTCTGGAAGCAGAAGGTGTGAAATTCCCTATCCACTTGGATGTTCCAGTAGACCAAACCTCTAAAAACTTTGTCGCACGGATTCAGTCGTTCAAACAATCAGTTGAAAAAGTTTTAGGCGAAGAAAATGTTGTCATCGATATTCAACAAATTTCTAAAGATGAATTCTTTAATGCGACTTATTATGCTGCTAATGCGGCAGCTGAGGATTGGGATCTTTCAGGTGCGGTTGGATGGAATCCTGACTATGAAGATCCATCAACTTACCTTGATATCCTTAAATCAACTAATAGTGAGCAAACGAAAACTTATATGGGGTATGATGACCCATCAAATGCAGCTGCAGCTAAAGTTGGTGTGAAAGATTACGATAAATTGCTTGATGAAGCTGGAAAAGAAACAAGTGATCTTAACAAACGTTATGAAAAATATGCTGCTGCTCAAGCTTGGTTGACAGACAGTTCACTCTTCTTACCAGCTATGTCTTCTAGTGGTGCTGCACCATTCATTTCTCGTGTTGTACCATTCTCAGCTTCTTATAGCCAATCTGGAGACAAAGGTTCAAATCTCTACTTCAAATATATTCAGTTACAAGACAAAGTTGTAACAAAGGCTGATTATGAACAAGCTCGTGAGAAATGGATTAAAGAGAAAAAAGAATCAAACGAAAAAGTTCAAAAAGAATTGACTAAACACGTTAAATAAATAACTCTCAAGGGAACTTTCTCTCCATGAGGAGAAGGTTCTTTTGGGATTTAAAAAGGAAACGATATGAAGAAATATATTTTTATGCGTGTCTTGCGGTCATTGGTTTCTATCTTCTTAGTAACAACCTTGACTTACACGATTATCTATACAATGGTTCCTCGAAAATTGATTTTCAAACAGGATACCAACTATAACAAGATTGCGACAACTGCTGATAAGCGTGATAACTATGAGAACACTGTTTATGAGCGTATGGGCTATATCGAGTACTACGATACCAAGGAATTGCAAGAAAAAGCCAGCCAGATGGATGCCTCTGTAACAGTTGAAGCTAATGACACCAACAAGGCTATCTATGAAAAATACATCAAACAAATCGGTCATGGTTGGACCTTGGGAGAATTTACTGAAAGTGGCCAATTCTACGCTACTCGTGAAATCCCAATTTTTGAACGTGTTTTTCACTTCTATGCTAACTTGATTGACATTGACCATACAAATAAAATTCAAGACCCTGAAAATCCAGACTTGAAACGTTACCTTCGTTTCGAAAACGATCCAGCGATCGGATGGTCATTGGTTGGTTCAGGTACTAAACACAAATATCTCTTGTACTTCAACAGTCAGTTCCCGTTTGTGCATCAAAACTTTGTGAACATCAATTTAGGTGACTCTTATCCAACCTATGCTAATAGCCCTGTTTTACAGGTTATTACTCAAGGACAAGGACAAACAAAAACATCTCAAGTTCAGTTCCCAACAGGTAAGAAAACTTCTTCTGTAAATATTTACTCAAGAACCTATAAATCACCTAGTCAGGCTGATTCTCGTGAAGTAGCAAACTACGGAAAAGATGATCCTTATACAGCTACAGAAAGTAACTACCAATATCCTTCAATGATTGCCAGCTCTGCTGTTGTTGGATTGATCGGTTTGGTGATTTCTTATGCGATTGCCGTGCCACTTGGTTCAGCTATGGCTCGCTTCAAGAATACTTGGATTGATAGCTTCTCAACAGGGGTTTTGACCTTCTTGATGGCCCTTCCAACCATTGCTTTGGTTTACATTGTTCGTTTGATTGGATCATCAATTGGTCTTCCAGATTCATTCCCTATTTTGGGTGCTGGAGATTGGCGTTCGTATGTTTTACCAGCAGTTATCCTTGGTTTGTTGGGTGCTCCTGGTACAGCTATTTGGATTCGTCGTTACATGATTGACTTGCAATCACAAGACTTTGTTCGTTTTGCTCGTGCCAAAGGTTTGTCTGAAAAAGAAATTTCAAACAAACACATCTTTAAAAATGCCATGGTTCCGCTGGTTTCAGGAATTCCTGGTGCTGTTATCGGGGTTATCGGTGGTGCAACCCTTACTGAAACAGTCTTCGCTTTCCCAGGTATGGGTAAAATGTTGATTGACTCTGTAAAAGCATCTAATAACTCTATGGTTGTTGGTCTTGTCTTCATCTTTACATGTATTTCTATCTTCTCACTTCTTTTGGGAGATATTTGGATGACGATTATTGACCCACGTATTAAATTGACTGAGAAAGGAGGCAAATAATGTCTACAATCGATAAAGAAAAATTTCAGTTTGTAAAACGTGACGATTTTGCCTCTGAAGCCATTGATGCGCCAGCTTATTCATACTGGGGTTCAGTGTTTAGACAATTTATGAAGAAAAAATCAACTGTAGTCATGTTGGGAATCTTGGTAGCCATCATTTTGATGAGTTTCATCTACCCAATGTTTTCTAAGTTTGATTTCAATGATGTCAGTAAGGTAAACGACTTTAGTGCTCGTTATATCAAGCCAAATGCTGAGCATTGGTTCGGTACTGACAGTAACGGTAAATCGCTCTTTGACGGTGTCTGGTTCGGAGCTCGTAACTCTATCCTCATTTCTGTGATTGCGACAGTGATTAACTTGGTTATCGGTGTTTTTGTCGGTGGTATTTGGGGAATTTCAAAATCAGTTGACCGCGTGATGATGGAAGTTTACAACGTCATCTCAAACATCCCATCTCTTTTGATTGTCATTGTCTTGACTTACTCAATCGGAGCTGGATTCTGGAATCTGATTTTTGCCATGAGTGTGACGACATGGATTGGGATTGCCTTCATGATCCGTGTGCAAATCTTGCGTTATCGTGATTTGGAATACAACTTGGCGTCACGTACTCTGGGAACACCAACCTTGAAGATTGTTGCCAAAAATATCATGCCTCAATTGGTATCTGTTATTGTGACAACGATGACTCAAATGCTTCCAAGCTTTATCTCATACGAAGCCTTCTTGTCTTTCTTCGGTCTTGGATTACCAATTACAGTGCCAAGTTTGGGTCGTTTGATTTCGGATTATTCACAAAACGTAACAACTAATGCTTACTTGTTCTGGATTCCATTGACAACTCTTGTCTTGGTATCCTTGTCCCTTTTCGTAGTTGGTCAAAACTTAGCGGATGCTAGTGATCCACGTACACATAGATAGGAGTAGAAATGACAAAAGAAAAAAATGTAATTTTGACTGCTCGCGATATTGTCGTGGAATTTGACGTTCGTGACAAAGTATTGACAGCCATTCGCGGCGTTTCCCTTGAACTAGTTGAAGGAGAAGTATTAGCCCTGGTAGGTGAGTCAGGATCAGGAAAATCTGTTTTGACAAAGACCTTCACAGGTATGCTTGAAGAAAATGGTCGCATTGCCCAAGGAAGTATTGACTACCGTGGTCAAGACTTGACAGCCTTGTCTTCTCACAAGGATTGGGAACAAATTCGTGGTGCTAAGATTGCGACTATCTTCCAGGACCCAATGACTAGTTTGGACCCAATTAAAACAATTGGTAGTCAGATTACAGAAGTTATTGTAAAACACCAAGGCAAAACAGCTAAAGAAGCGAAAGAATTGGCGATTGACTACATGAATAAGGTTGGGATTCCAGATGCAGATAGACGTTTTGATGAATACCCATTCCAATATTCTGGAGGGATGCGTCAACGTATCGTTATTGCTATTGCCCTTGCCTGCCGACCTGATGTCTTGATCTGTGATGAGCCAACAACTGCCTTGGATGTAACCATCCAAGCACAGATTATTGATTTGCTAAAATCTTTACAAAACGAGTACCATTTCACAACAATCTTTATCACCCACGACCTTGGTGTGGTAGCAAGTATTGCAGATAAGGTAGCAGTTATGTATGCAGGAGAAATCGTTGAGTATGGAACTGTTGAGGAAGTCTTCTATGACCCTCGCCATCCATATACATGGAGTCTCTTGTCTAGCTTGCCTCAGCTTGCTGATGATAAAGGGGATCTTTACTCAATCCCAGGAACACCTCCGTCACTTTATACTGACTTGAAAGGGGATGCCTTTGCCTTGCGTTCAGACTATGCAATGCAGATTGACTTCGAACAAAAAGCTCCTCAATTCTCAGTATCAGAGACGCATTGGGCTAAAACTTGGCTTCTTCATGAGGATGCTCCAAAAGTAGAAAAACCAGCTGTGATTGCAAATCTTCACGATAAGATCCGTGATAAAATGGGATTTGCCCATCTGGCAGACTAGGAGGAAGGAAATGTCTGAAAAATTAGTAGAAATCAAAGATTTAGAAATTTCCTTCGGTGAAGGAAGTAAGAAGTTTGTCGCAGTTAAAAATGCTAACTTCTTTATCAACAAGGGAGAAACTTTCTCGCTTGTAGGTGAGTCAGGTAGTGGGAAAACAACTATTGGTCGTGCTATCATCGGTCTCAATGATACAAGTAATGGAGATATCATTTTTGAAGGTCAAAAGATTAATGGTAAGAAATCGCGTGAACAAGCTGCAGAGTTGATTCGTCGTATCCAGATGATTTTTCAAGACCCTGCCGCAAGTTTGAATGAACGTGCGACTGTTGATTATATTATTTCAGAAGGTCTTTACAATCACCATCTGTTCAAGGATGAAGAAGAACGTAAAGAGAAGGTTAAAAATATTATCCGTGAAGTGGGGCTTCTTGCTGAGCACTTGACTCGTTACCCTCATGAGTTTTCAGGTGGTCAACGTCAACGTATCGGTATTGCCCGTGCCTTGGTGATGCAACCAGACTTTGTTATTGCGGATGAGCCAATTTCAGCCTTGGACGTTTCTGTGCGTGCCCAAGTCTTGAACTTGCTCAAAAAATTCCAAAAAGAACTTGGTTTGACCTATCTCTTTATCGCCCATGACTTGTCTGTCGTTCGCTTTATTTCAGATCGTATCGCAGTTATTTACAAGGGTGTTATTGTAGAGGTTGCAGAAACAGAAGAATTGTTTAACAATCCAATTCACCCATATACTCAAGCCTTGCTTTCAGCGGTTCCAATTCCAGATCCAATCTTGGAACGTAAGAAGGTCTTGAAGGTTTACGACCCAAGTCAACACGACTATGAGACTGATAAGCCGTCTATGGTTGAAATCCGTCCAGGTCACTATGTTTGGGCCAACCAAGCCGAATTGGCACGTTACCAAAAAGGATTAAACTAATAATGGTTTTATAATTTCCATGTCAACTTTTGTGGAAATTATAAACCTTTTTTTGTTGGACTGATTTGAAAAAACTTTGAAAGAATTTTCGAAAGAAATAGAATTCTTAGAAAATCATTAAATTATAGTGAGATGAAATAAAATCTGAACAACTCGATTAGGAAAGTCAAATTAATTTCTAGAAAAGTTTTAGAAGTCGCGACGTATTACTCTAGCTTCAATCTACTATAGTCTAATACTCTTCGAAAATCTCTTCAAACCACGTCAGCGTCGCCTTATTGTATATATGTGACTGACTTCGTCAGTCTTATCTATAACCTCAAAACAGTGTTTTGAGCAGCCTGCGGCTAGCTTCCTAGTTTGCTTTTTAATTTTCATTGAGTATAATATCTACAATGTAAAAAACTCTAGCTATCAGTTCATTGATAGTTAGAGTTTTTTCTATTCATATGATTTAAGGAGTTTAAATAAAGCTTCTATTTCTGATGACGGTGTAGCTGATTTAAGGTAAGCGTAATAAACTGTAAAAGTTATCTTGTCCTTCGGTATAAGAGGAATTTTTATTAAATCATCATCTTCATCAGAAAGTGCGATATCAGCCAGTAAACTAAGGCCAATCCCTTTCTTTAAAAGTTCTTTAAGGATGGCAATGTCATCAGTCTTAAAGAATATTTCTGCCTTGTTTTGATGCTTTTGATTAAGCGTTTCAAAAGCTTTCAGGTGAACAAAGTGTTCGTCTAAGAGTATAAAGGATTGATCTACTAATTCTTCAAAAGCGAGGGAAGGAGCAGTGGCAAAAGGATGGTTCTTAGATAAAACGACATACAGTTCTTTATGAAATAACTCGTGTGTCTCTATTGAAGGATAATTGAGAGGTTCAATCAAACCGAGTAGGCTTGCATTAAGGTCTCCCTTAAGGAGAAGGTTTAATAACTCTACGGAGCCACCGCGGATAGGGCGTATCTTTTTTAAAAAATCAAATTTATCTTTTTCGTTTAAGGCAGCAAAGAGATACTGAATGATAATAGGAGGGAATCCTACAGTAGAGTATTGTGCCAAGGAGCGATTAATTTCTTTGCGAGTAGAAATGACCTCAGGTAAAATCAGCTCTGTATGCTTTAGAAGGATTTGTCCTTGAGGAGTTAGCTTGAAGGAACGATGCGAGGGGTCATGGTGAATCAATTTGCAGTTAAAGGATTCCTCTAAGCGCTTGATAGCATAAGAAATAGATGGTTGGCTGACTTTATGTTGTTTTGCTACTTCCGTATAGGATTGAAGCTGGCAGAGGTCATAAAAATATTGTAGATCTTTTAAATTCATATGGGTTCACTTTCATTAGTTGGAGAAGGAAAATAAGTGGAAAACAGCAGATAAATAATTTTTATCCGTATCCTACAATTTGACTATACGAGTATTCACCAGTTAAAATGTAAGTGAGTCAGGGATCTCAAAGATTATCTAAGATACTTTCAAAAATGACCAACATTTTTTCTCGTTTATCAATAGGGAGCTGTTTAATCTTCATGTTGATTCTTTTGAGTGAAAGATTGTCACTCTTATCAGAGGTTGATTCAAGGCTATCAAAATTGAAAAATTCCTCTGGGGTCATTTCTAGGGCGTCAATCACTTTTTCAAGACTGTGAATGGTCAGATTCACATTTTGGTTTTCAAGTTGATTGATATACTTAAGCCCGAGTCCTGCTTGTTCCGAAAGTTCTTCCTGGCTCATTTTATTCTGTGTTCGAAAATATTTCACTTTTTGGGAAATATATTGTTGTAAATAGTTTTTAGTTGTCATATAAATAGAATACAAGTTTTATATGACAAAAAACACCTTAAAAAATACAAAGTATTACATAACATACCTAGATGATATTTATTTTAATTAGGATTGTCAATTTGTATGATTGGTTTATTTTACTCGAAACTTTTAGTAAAGAGAGATCATCGAGAGTTTGATGAGTTCAGAAATTTATAACATATGCGTATACAATTGTATTATTTAAACAACAACGTTTTACGAACAATTCGTTTCATGTGGTATAATATAAGTAAAAAGGAGCTTGCACTATGACTGCACATGATATTTTAAACAATCCTTTCCTCAATAAAGGTACTGCCTTTACCTTAGAGGAGCGAAAGGAACTAGGCCTTATTGGTTTACTGCCACCGTATGTTCAAACGATTGAAGAACAAGCGGCGCAAACTTATGCACAAATGCAAACAAAAGCCAATGATTTGGAAAAACGTCTTTTCCTAATGGAAATTTTTAATACCAACCGGACTCTTTTCTATTACCTCTTTTCTCAACATTTGGAGGAATTTAATCCAATTGTATACGATCCAACCATTGCAGATACCATTGAAGGCTATAGTGATCTTTTTGTAGATCCCCAATATGCGGGATATCTTGATATTAATCATCCTGAAAATATTGAAGCTACTTTGAAAAACGCTGCCGGGGGTCGCGAGATTCGTCTCATTGTTGTAACAGATGCAGAAGGAATCCTTGGAATTGGCGACTGGGGAACAAATGGTGTCGATATTTCTGTTGGGAAATTGATGGTCTATACGGGTGCTGCTGGAATCGATCCTTCGATGGTCCTTCCTTTAGTCATTGATGCAGGGACTAACCGTGAAGAACTTCGTAACAATCCTAATTACTTAGGAAATCGTCACGAACGGGTCCGCGGAGATCGTTACTACGACTTCGTTGACCAATTCGTTCAAACAGCAGAACGTCTCTTTCCTAAACTCTACCTTCACTGGGAAGACTTCGGCCGCTTGAATGCTGCCAATATTCTTGAAAAATACCGGAAACAAATTCCGACCTTTAATGATGATATTCAAGGTACAGGAATCGTTACCTTGGGTGGTATCTTCGGTTCGCTGGATATTAGTGGTGAAAAATTAACAGATCAAGTTTATCTCTGCTATGGTGGTGGTACTGCGGGTGCAGGAATTGCCTCTCGTGTTCTTCGTGAAATGGTAAGTGAAGGTCTTTCTGAAGAAGAAGCCTATAAACGGTTCTTTATGGTTGATAAACAAGGTCTTCTCTTTGATGACATGGATGACTTGACACCAGAGCAAAAACCATTTGCTAAGAAACGTGCTGACTTTAGTAACGCAGATAAGTTGACTGATCTGCTTGAAGTAGTGAAGACTGTGAAGCCAACCATTCTTGTAGGAACTTCAACTCAGCCTAATACCTTCACTAAAGAAATAGTAGAAGCTATGTGTGAAAACACAGAACGTCCAATGATCTTCCCTTTGTCAAATCCAACTAAATTGGCAGAAGCTAGCGCCAAAGATTTGATTGAATGGTCAGATGGCAAAGCTTTTGTCGCAACAGGAATTCCTGCTGATACGGTTTCTTATAAAGGTGTAGACTATGTGATTGGTCAAGCAAATAATGCCCTGATTTACCCAGGTCTTGGTCTAGGTATGCTGGCTTCTGAAGCAAGTCTTTTGACTGATGAAATGATTGGAGCAGCGGCGCATTCATTGAGTGGTATTGTCAATCCAGGCCAACCAGGAGCTCCTGTCTTGCCACCATTCAAGTATGTAGCAGATGTTTCTATTAAAGTAGCAGAAGCAGTCGCTAAAAAAGCACAAGAGCAAGGTCTTGCACGCGCTAAGGAAACAGATATGGCCAAAGCAGTTCGTGATTTGAAGTGGTATCCAGAGTATAAATAATTCATTTCTGTTGCCTATCCTCGGGATACTTGGCTTATTTTGGATATGTTAGCAATCTACAGAGTTGATAACCGAAAAGTAAAGAGATTGTCGTATTGACTATTGGTTTTAAACAATATAAAATAACTGTCGATTTTTTGTCCGACTGCCAAGAGTCAGTTTAATACTATACTAAAATCAAAACGCATTATATAATAGTGATATGAAATCAACCAAAGAAGAAATACAAGCCATCAAAACACTTTTAAAAGACTCTAGTACAACTAAATACCATAAAAGTCTTCAAATCGTTCTATTTTGTCTAATGGGCAAATTTTTGAAATTATCCTAAAAGAATTGAAAGAATTATGAAAGAATTTTCGAAAAATTTTAAAAAATTCTGAAATATTCTTGACAGGTGATGAAAAAGGTGGTAAGATAGGAAACATCAAAAAAGAAAGCAGAAAAAGAAATGAATAAGAGACAAGCTGTAACGATGAATCAAAACTTTTACTTTAGCTACTTTAGATAGTGTTTGTAGACATGTCACCATGGATGCAAACAGTTCAAGCAATTTGTTTGTATCTATGTGGCTAAGATTTTTGATTGTGGTCCATATAGATGAATATCTAAATGGACTAGCTAAGTTGTAACTTGTTAGATTATTTGAAGCATCCGTTTAGATAGTATCTAGGCGGTTTTTTGTTTTATCTTTTCTGAGAAGGAGTTTCATTATGAAAGTTGTTCGAAAATTACTAGCCCCCCTCTTAGTAGTGGGGATCCTCTTGACCTCTCTGATCAGTTTGCATCAGTTGAAGGCAGATAAGAAAAAAGATGTGTTTCGTATCGGTATTTCGCAGTTTATTACTCATCAATCTTTGGACGCTACTAGAGAAGGTTTTGTGGATGAGCTGGCCAAACAAGGCTATATTGAAGGGGAAAATATCGAGATTGATTTGCAAAATGCACAAGGAGAACAAAGAAATCTAAAAACGATTTCCCAGCAACTAGCAGAATCTAGTGATGTCGTTCTAGCTATCGCAACGCCTTCTGCTCAGAGCTTGGCCAATACAACACAAACGACACCTGTTATTTTTTCAGCGGTAACAGATCCTGTCAGTGCCAAGTTGGTTGAGTCAAGAGAACACCCTGGGGGCAATGTGACTGGGACAAGTGACCAGTCATCAGATGCCATTTCAACCCAAATCAATTTGATAAAGAAAGTGTTACCAAAGGCTAAAACGATTGGAATCCTCTATACTCAGAGCGAGCCAAATTCAGTTGTCCAAAAGGATGAAGCTAAGCGCCTTCTGGAAGAAAAAGGCTTTACCTTTGTTGAAAAAACAATCTTGGACAGTAACAACGTCAAGGCTGCAGCAGAAAGCTTGATGGCAGAGGTAGATATGGTTTTTGTACCAACGGATAATATCATTTCATCAACCATGGAAACAGTCAAGCAGGTTTCTATTAAACACAAGGTTCCAGTATTCGGTGGTTCAACAGAAATGATTGCTGTTGGTGGCTTGTATAACTACGGAACCAATTATGAAGAATTGGGAAGGCAGACAGCTCGCATGCTGATTCGTGTTTTAAAAGGTGAAAAGCCAGAAAATATAGCAGTTGAGTTGCCTGAAAAACTGGAATTGCATACCAATCAAGAAATGGCAGATGCATTGGGAATTGATATTAGTAAGTTAGAAGGCAAGGAATAAGGAGGTTTAAGATGAATTTTGTGTTATCTAGTTTATCAGAAGGTTTGTTGTGGTCGATTATGGCGATTGGGGTCTACTTGACTTTCCGTATTTTGGATATTGCGGATATGACTGCTGAAGGAGCCTTTCCACTGGGGGCGGCTGTCGTCGTATCTCAGATACAGGCAGGGACAAATCCTTGGATTGCGACCTTACTTGCTTTGCTGGCAGGTATGGTAGCAGGTCTTGTATCAGGAATGCTCCACACCAAGATGAAAATTCCAGCTCTCTTGACAGGGATTGTGACCTTGACAGGGCTTTATTCAATCAATATTAAAATCATGGGAAGTGTGCCCAATCTTTCCTTGGGAGATTCTTCAACTGTCTTTAAACAGTTGGCGAGCTTGGGGCTGTCAAATGAAGAAGCTGTTTTCTCACTCAGTTTGGCCTGTCTCTTACTTGTTTGTTTGGTCTTGACTCTTTTGATGAAAACAGAGATTGGCTTGGTCTTGCGTTCGACTGGGGACAATATTCCTATGAGTGAGGCAAATGGGGTCAATGTAGACACGATGAAGATTGTTGCTTACATGATTTCAAACGGCTTGATTGCCCTATGTGGTTCTTTGTTTGCCCAAAATGATGGATTTTCAGATGTGACTTCTGGGACAGGAACCATTGTTGTTGGTTTGAGTGCAGTGATTATTGCGGAAGTCTTGATACACGACTTGACCATTGGAGGCCGCTTGTTATCCATCGGAATCGGTGCTATTGTATACCGTTTGATTATTTTAAATATCTATGAAATTCCAAATCTAGATCAAAATCTAGTTCGTCTCTTTAATGCAATCTTGCTCGCCTTAGTTTTATTTGCACCAGAATTGCAAAAGAGATTAAAGATTCGTGGTCTGAAATTGAGAAATGAATAGGAGGAGAAAGGTATGTCTAGTTTGTTAACACTTGAAAATATTCACAAAATATTTGAAGCAGGGACGGTCAATGAGAACCATGTCCTCAAAGGATTAGATTTAGAGGTTGAAGAGGGAGATTTTATCTCTGTGATTGGTGGAAATGGAGCAGGGAAATCCACTTTGATGAATATCTTGGCTGGCAATCTATCGGTGGATGAAGGGGACCTTCTACTGGCAGGCAAATCCATTAAAAATCTGAGTGTAAGAAAGAGAGCCAAGGATATCGCTCGTGTTTTTCAAGATCCTAAGATGGGAACAGCTTCTCGTTTGACGATTGAGGAGAATATGGCTATTGCCTTGAGACGCGGACAGAAGAGAGGGCTTGGTTGGGGCGTGAAGGAGAAGGATAGAATCCAGTTCCAAGAGGCCTTGAAGGAGTTGAATATTGGTCTTGAAAACCGCTTAAAAGTAGATACTCAATATCTCTCAGGAGGACAAAGACAGGCCTTGACCCTAGTCATGGCAGCTCTGGTGAAACCCAAACTTTTGCTTTTGGATGAACATACTGCGGCACTTGATCCAAAAACCAGTCAAATGGTGATGGACTTGACGCAAAAGATTGTGGAACACCATCAGCTGACGACTTTGATGATTACCCATGATATGAACCATGCGATTGAGTACGGAAACCGTCTCATTATGCTCTATCAGGGTAAGATAGTGGTGGATGTCAAAGGAGAGGAGAAAAAGCATCTGACAGTTGAAGATCTCATGCATCTCTTCCAGAAAAATAGTGGCCAAAGTCTAGTCAGTGATGAATTGGTTTTGGGATAAAGAAAAAGGCTGAGATCTAGTGTCTCAGTCTTTTATTTCTTACGTTTTGCAAAATCTACAAAGTGAAATTTTTCTAATTTATGCCGACTTTCGGTAAATTGAAATTGGCGCCCGTCTTGGAGATAGACTTTTGACTTGATTGAAACGACATAAGGGTCTTTGCCTATGTCCATGAGAATCTTGTCCCGGTCATTTGAGTGGTCAATGGTTATTTCCTTTTGAGCATAATCAATAAGGAGTTTGAGGTCGTCCTCTATATAAGAGTAGATAGACTGCTCAGCAATTTGGCGAGTGATATTTGGGATTAGTTCCATATCCAGATAGTCAATATCCAGTACAGAGACTTGATCATCCACCACACGCTGGCGAACCACCTTCCAAACCATACGAAAATCTGGGAAGCCAGTTATTAGCGAGGATTTTTTATCAATAATAATCTTGTCCAGACTGACCACGTTGGTTTTAGAGCGCAGTCCAAGTTCTTGAACCAGTTCTTGGTAGCTGGTTAGGTTGGATACAGGGAAATTGACGGTTTCTTCTTTGACGACTTGAGAACCTTGCCCTCTTATCTTTTTGATCAATCCTTCCTCTTGGAGGAGAGACAGGGCCTTTCGGACGGTATCACGACTTACCTGATACTGGTTCATAAGGTCGTGCTCGCTAGGAAGGAAATCTCCGACAGCATAAGTCTCGTTTTGAATGGTTTCTTGGATTTGCTTAAATAATTGTTGGTATTTCTTCATTGTACTTCCTTATACTCTTCGAAAATCTCTTCAAACCACGTCAGCTCTATCTGCAACCTCAAAACAGTGTTTTGAGCAACCTGCGGCTAGCTTCCTAGTTTGCTCTTTGATTTTCATTGAGTATTAAATGGGTTTTTAGTCTAGTTTAATGAACACCTGTATCTATTTTACCATACAAGTGCTAGAAAATTTACAAAAAAACACTCTTTTTACACCAAACAAGTTTCAGACAAGTTTGGTATCGTTTACAATATACTTATCAAATCAAACTTGCTTTGATAAGTATAAGGAGAATCAAATGGGAAAATTTGAACAAGAAGCTAAAGATCTGCTTCAGGCAATTGGAGGCAAAGAAAATGTGATTGCTGTAACCCACTGTGCGACACGGATGCGGTTTGTTTTAGGAGATGATAAAAAGGCTAATGTTAAGGCTATCGAGTCAATTCCAGCTGTTAAAGGAACCTTTACCAATGCAGGTCAATTTCAGGTGATTATTGGGAATGATGTGCCCATCTTTTATAATGATTTTACAGCTGTTTCAGGCATTGAGGGTGTTTCCAAAGAAGCAGCCAAGTCTGCA
Source organism: uncultured Streptococcus sp. (assembly GCF_963518475.1). Classification (GTDB taxonomy): domain Bacteria; phylum Bacillota; class Bacilli; order Lactobacillales; family Streptococcaceae; genus Streptococcus. The sequence goes on from NZ_CAUQJA010000001.1 coordinate 76,493, forward strand.
GCTAAGAGTAATCAAAACGTGGTCCAACGTGTCATGACCACTCTGGCGGAAATCTTTACTCCGATTATTCCAGCCTTGATTGTTGGTGGATTGATTCTTGGTTTTCGTAATGTCTTGGAAGGTGTGCATTGGTCTATGTTGGATGGCAAGACCATCACGGAATCCTCTCAGTTTTGGGCAGGGGTTAATCACTTCCTCTGGTTGCCGGGTGAAGCTATCTTCCAGTTCTTACCAGTAGGGATTACCTGGTCTGTCTCTCGTAAGATGGGAACCAGCCAAATCTTGGGAATTGTTCTCGGAATCTGTTTGGTATCGCCTCAGTTGCTCAATGCCTATGCGGTTGCTTCAACGCCAGCAGCTGATATTGCGGCAAACTGGGTTTGGAATTTTGGTTACTTTACTGTTAATCGTATCGGTTACCAAGCCCAAGTTATTCCAGCCTTGCTTGCAGGTTTGAGTCTGTCTTATCTTGAAATTTTCTGGCGCAAGCATATTCCAGAAGTGATTTCCATGATTTTTGTGCCTTTCTTGTCATTGATTCCAGCTTTGATTTTGGCTCATACTGTTTTGGGACCAATTGGTTGGACAATTGGTCAAGGACTTTCATCAGTTGTATTGGCAGTTTTGACGGGTCCAGTTAAATGGCTCTTCGGTGCGATTTTTGGTGCCCTCTACGCTCCATTTGTCATCACAGGTCTACATCATATGACCAATGCTATTGATACACAATTGATTGCGGATGCTGGTGGAACTGCCCTCTGGCCTATGATTGCTCTTTCTAATATTGCCCAAGGTTCGGCCGTATTTGCTTACTATTTCATGCACCGTCATGATGAGCGTGAGGCTCAGGTTTCACTTCCTGCCACTATTTCAGCCTATCTTGGTGTTACAGAACCAGCCCTCTTTGGGGTCAATGTCAAATACATCTATCCATTTGTAGCTGGAATGACTGGTTCAGCTCTTGCAGGCATGTTATCCGTTACTTTTAATGTAACTGCGGCTTCTATTGGTATCGGTGGTTTGCCAGGTATCCTATCTATTCAACCTCAATACATGTTGCCATTTGCAGGAACTATGCTAGTCGCTATTCTTGTTCCAATGCTCTTGACTTTCTTCTTCCGCAAGGCCGGTCTCTTTACAAAAACAGAGGACGATACGGACTTGCAGGCAGAATTCGTTGCTCAAGAAGAAGCAGAATTTGTGAGCCATGAACCAGTAGAACATACTCCAGTAGAAATTGTTAGCCCACTTGAAGGACAAGTAAAAGAACTAAGTCAAGCAACTGATCCAGTCTTTGCTTCAGGTGTCATGGGGCAAGGTCTGGTCATTGAACCAAGTCAAGGTGAGTTGACTTCTCCAGTCAATGGGACAGTGACGGTTCTTTTCCCTACCAAGCATGCCATCGGTATTGTCTCTGATGAGGGAGTGGAATTGCTCATTCACATCGGTATGGATACAGTTGGTCTTGATGGCAAAGGATTTGAAAGTCTTGTAGCCCAAGGAGATCATGTCACAGTTGGTCAGAAACTGATTCGTTTTGATATGGATGTCATTAAGGCTGCAGGTCTGGTAACAGAAACTCCTGTCATTATTACCAATCAAGATGCTTATACAGCGACTATTACTGGAACTTATCCGACAACGATCCAAGCTGGAGAAGATCTCATGGTCGCAACACGAATCTAATACTCTTCGAAAATCTCTTCAAACCACGTCAGCGTCGCCTTACCGTAGGTATGGTTACTGACTTCGTCAGTTCTATCCGCAACCTCAAAACAGTGTTTTGAGCAACCTGCGGCTAGCTTCCTAGTTTGCTCTTTGCTTTTCATTGAGTATAATTGAAATAGCACAAATAGGGACGGAAGACTGCTTCCTCCCTTTTATCAGAAAAGGAGAAACAGATGACACTTGATAAAGGAAAAGTAGTCTATCAAATCTATCCAAAATCTTACAAAGACACCACTGGAAATGGTATTGGGGACTTTCGTGGGATTATCGAAAAAATCCCCTATTTAGCCAAACTGGGCGTGGATATGGTCTGGCTCAATCCATTCTATCCAAGCCCTCAACGGGATAATGGTTACGATATTTCAGATTATATGGCAGTAGATCCTCTTTTTGGTGATATGGCTGATTTTGAGGAAATGGTGCGTGTCGGTAAAGAGCACAAGATTGACTTTATGCTGGACATGGTGCTCAATCATTGTTCGACAGAACATGAATGGTTTCAGAAAGCCTTAGCTGGTGACAAGTATTATCAAGACTTTTTCTTCGTCCAAGACCAACCAACAGACTGGCAGTCTAAGTTTGGTGGCTCTGCTTGGGCACCTTTCGGGGATACGGGGAAATACTACCTTCACCTCTTTGATGAGACCCAGGCTGACCTTAACTGGCGCAATCTCAATGTTCGTAAGGAGCTTTTCAAGGTTGTTAATTTCTGGCGCGACAAGGGTGTCAAAGGTTTCCGATTTGATGTAGTCAATTTGATCGGTAAGGACGAGGTTTTAGTGGACTGTCCTGAAAATGAAGGGAAGCCAGCTTATACAGATAAGCCCATCGTTCATGACTATTTGCGTATGATGAACCAAGCCACTTTTGGATCCGACGATAGCTTTATGACAGTTGGAGAAATGTCTTCTACCACCATGGAAAACTGTGTCCTCTATTCGTCGCCTGACCGTCAGGAATTATCCATGACCTTTAATTTTCATCATCTAAAGGTGGACTACAAGGATGGACAAAAGTGGACCTTGGCTCCCTTTGATTTTGAAGAGTTGAAAAGACTTTACCATAGCTGGGGCAAGGAGATGAGTGATAAAGATGGGTGGAGCGCCCTCTTTTGGAACAATCACGACCAACCACGCGCTTTGAACCGTTTTGTTGATATTCAAAACTTCCGCAAGGAAGGAGCCACCATGCTGGCAGCCAGCATTCACCTGTCACGTGGAACACCTTATATCTATATGGGTGAGGAAATCGGGATGATTGACCCAGACTATGATTCGATGGCTGATTATGTGGATGTCGAATCGCTCAATGCTTATCAGATGCTCTTAGAAGAAGGAAAGAGTCAGGAAGAATCCTTCCAGATTATTCAAGCTAAGTCGCGTGATAATTCACGAATTCCCATGCAGTGGGATGCTTCTGAAAATGCAGGCTTCACAGTAAGTACTCCTTGGCTCAAGGCAGGAAAATTCTACCCTCACATCAATGTAGAAAATGAAATCCAAGGTCCGATTTTCACCTTCTACCAAGACTTGATTCGACTTCGCAAAGAAATGCCTATCATCTCAGAAGGAAGTTACAAACCAGCCTTTGAAGATAGCAAACAAGTCTATGCTTTTGAACGCCAGTATGAGGATGAAAAGTTGCTAGTGCTCAATAATTTTTATGCTACAGAAGTGGAAATCGACTTACCTCTAGCCTACCAAAATGGACAAATTTTGATTTCAAACTATGAAGATGTAGAAGTGTCTGAAAAAATTCTACTCAACCCCTATCAAATGCTGGCTATTTATGTAAATTAAACTCAGCAAGGAGCCCTCTTTTGCAGAAAAGCAGGGTTCTTTTTGTTGTCTATTCCATCCTTGAAAGCGTAAAACAAACTAGTCAGGGTGGCTAGTTTATGGTATAATGAAAGGGACTCAAAAAGAAACAGGAGAAAAATGATGGATTTACTTTTAGCAATTGTATTGATTGTGCTAGCTTTTCTAGGAGGAGCTCTTGGAGGAATGTACTTGGTTCGTAAGCAAATTGAAAAAGAATTCGCTGACAACCCACGTTTGAATGCTGAAGCAGTTCGTACTCTTTTGAGTGCAAATGGTCAAAAACCAAGCGAAGCTAAGGTACAACAAGTTTACCACCAAATCATCCGACAACAAAAAGCAGCCCTTGCTAACAATAAAAAGAAAAAATAAATAAGGAAAAGTCTGGGATGAAAGTTCCAGACTTCTCACTATGTTGGCTATGGTTTAGGGATGAGACTTTTTCCTTGCATTCTATTGATATTTGATTATGATTAAGAGAGATAGTTGTTGATGAAGTTGTTCTTCAGTTCATGAAGACAAGTAATCATAATGAACTATCAATCAGAAAAAAGACTAGAAAGAAGACTGTATGGATAATCGACCAATTGGTTTTTTGGATTCGGGTGTCGGGGGCTTGACCGTTGTGCGTGAGCTCATGCGCCAGCTTCCTCATGAAGAAATCGTCTATATTGGAGATTCGGCGCGGGCGCCCTATGGTCCCCGTCCTGCTGAGCAAATTCGTGAATATACTTGGCAGTTGGTCAACTTTCTCTTGACCAAGGATGTCAAAATGATTGTCATTGCTTGTAACACTGCGACTGCGGTCGTCTGGGAAGAAATCAAGGCTCAACTCAACATTCCCGTCCTAGGTGTGATTTTGCCAGGAGCTTCGGCAGCCATCAAGTCCAGCCAAGGTGGGAAAATCGGGGTCATTGGAACACCCATGACGGTAAAATCAGACATCTACCGTCAGAAAATCCATGATTTGGATCCGGACTTACAGGTGGAGAGTTTGGCCTGTCCCAAGTTTGCCCCCTTGGTCGAGTCGGGTGCCCTGTCAACCAGTGTTACCAAAAAAGTGGTTTATGAAACCCTGCGTCCCTTGGTTGGAAAAGTGGATAGCCTGATTTTGGGTTGTACCCATTATCCACTGCTCAGACCTATTATTCAAAATGTCATGGGACCCAAGGTTCAGCTCATCGATAGTGGGGCAGAGTGCGTACGGGATATCTCAGTCTTACTCAATTATTTTGAAATCAATCGTGGTCGCGATGCTGGACCACTCCATCACCGTTTTTACACAACAGCCAGCAGCCAAAGTTTTGCACAAATTGGTGAAGAATGGCTGGAAAAAGAGATTTATGTGGAGCATGTAGAATTATGACAAATAAAATTTATGAATATAAGGATGACCAGGACTGGTATGTCGGCTCATATAGTATTTTTGGTGGTGTCCGGACATTGACTGATGAAGACTTGGATTTTCCTCTATTTGAGTTTGCCCAAAGATTTCGAGATGAGGAACAAGGTTTTCCTATTTCTGTGATTGTTTTACGCTATGGTTCTCTCTACCGTTTATTGTCTTTTGTGGTAGATATCCTCAACCAAGAAATGGGACGAAATCTGGAAGTCATCCAACGTCAGGGAGCTTTTCTCTTGATTGAAAATGGGCAACTCCTGCATGTAGCATTGCCTAAAGAAGGGGTCAATGTTCATGATTTCTTTGAGACAAGCAAGGTCAGAGAAACCTTATTGATTGCGACTCGAAACGAAGGCAAGACCAAAGAGTTCCGAGCTATCTTTGATAAGTTAGGCTACGATGTGGAAAATCTTAATGACTATCCTGACCTGCCTGAAGTAGCTGAAACAGGCATGACCTTCGAAGAAAATGCCCGTCTCAAGGCAGAAACCATTTCTCAATTAACGGGCAAGATGGTTTTGGCAGATGACTCAGGTCTCAAAGTCGATGTCCTAGGTGGCTTGCCAGGTGTCTGGTCAGCTCGTTTCGCAGGTGTGGGAGCTACTGACCGTGAAAACAATGCCAAACTCTTGCACGAATTGGCCATGGTCTTTGAACTCAAGGACCGCTCGGCTCAATTCCATACAACCCTAGTCGTGGCCAGTCCAAACAAGGAAAGCTTGGTTGTTGAGGCAGACTGGCCAGGCTACATTAACTTTGAACCTAAGGGTGAAAATGGCTTTGGCTATGATCCTCTCTTCCTTGTAGGAGAGACAGGCAAGTCATCAGCTGAATTAACCCTTGAAGAAAAAAATAGTCAATCTCACCGTGCCTTAGCCGTTAAGAAACTTTTGGAGGTATTTCCATCATGGCAAAGCAAACCATCATTGTAATGAGCGATTCTCATGGCGATAGCTTGATTGTGGAAGAAATCCGTGATCGCTATGTAGGCAAAGTTGATGCCGTTTTTCATAATGGCGATTCTGAACTGCGTCCTGATTCTCCCCTTTGGGAAGGCATCCGTGTTGTTAAAGGGAACATGGACTTCTACGCCGGCTACCCAGAACGTTTGGTGACCGAGCTTGGTTCGACCAAGATTATCCAAACTCATGGTCACTTGTTTGACATCAATTTCAACTTTCAAAAGTTGGACTACTGGGCTCAGGAGGAAGAGGCCGATATCTGCCTCTATGGTCACTTGCATGTGCCAAGTGCTTGGATGGAGGGCAAAACCCTCTTTCTAAATCCAGGTTCTATCAGCCAACCACGAGGTACCATCAGAGAATGTCTCTATGCTCGTGTGGAGATTGATGATAGCTATTTCAAAGTGGATTTTTTGACACGAGACCACGAGGTGTATCCAGGCCTGTCCAAGGAGTTTAGCAGATGATTGCCAAGGAGTTTGAGACTTTCTTGCTAGGCCAAGAGGAAACTTTTTTGACCCCTGCTGAAAATCTAGCTGTGTTGATTGATACCCACAATGCGGATCATGCGACCCTCTTGCTCAGTCAGATGACCTATACCCGTGTTCCCGTTGTGACAGATGAAAAGCAGTTTGTTGGGACTATTGGGCTCAGAGATATTATGGCTTATCAGATGGAGCATGACTTGAGCCCCGAAATCATGGCGGATACGGATATCGTTCATATGACGAAAAGGGACGTAGCGGTTGTTTCGCCTGATTTTACCATTACGGAGGTCTTGCACAAGCTGGTAGATGAGTCTTTCTTGCCGGTTGTGGATGCGTCAGGGATTTTCCAAGGGATTATCACGCGCAAGTCTATCCTCAAGGCTGTCAATGCTCTCTTGCATGACTTTAGTAAGGACTATGAGATTCGATGCCGATGAGAGATAGGATTTCAGCCTTTTTAGAGGAAAAGCAGGGTTTATCTGCCAATTCTAAGCAGTCTTATAAGTATGATTTGGAGCAATTTTTAGACATTGTGGGCGAGCGGATTTCTGAGACCAGTCTCAAGATATATCAAGCCCAGCTAGCCAATCTAAAAATCAGTGCCCAGAAGCGAAAGATTTCGGCCTGTAACCAATTTCTCTACTTTCTCTATCAAAAAGGAGAAGTGGATAGCTTTTACCGCTTGGAATTAGCCAAACAAGCTGAAAAGAAAACCGAAAATCCAGAACTCTTAGACCTAGACTCTTTTTGGCAGGAAAGTAATTATCCAGAAGGACGCTTGCTGGCGCTTCTTATCTTGGAGATGGGGCTCTTGCCAAGTGAGATTTTAGTCCTTAAGGTTGCAGATATCAATCTGGACTTTCAGGTGTTGCGAATCAAGAAGGCTTCCCAACAGAGGATTGTCAGCATTCCCACAACCTTGCTTTCAGAGTTAGAACCCTTGATGGGACAGACCTATCTCTTTGAAAGGGCAGGGAAAGCTTATTCTCGTCAGTGGGCCTTCCGTCAGTTGGAGTCCTTTGTCAAGGAGAAAGGTTTTCCAAGCCTATCAGCCCAAGCCTTGCGGGAACAGTTCATTCTACGACAAATTGAAAACAAGGTCGATTTGTACGAAATTGCAAAAAAATTAGGATTAAAAACAGTCCTGACCTTAGAAAAATATAGATAATGGATATTAAATTAAAAGATTTTGAAGGGCCCCTGGACTTGCTCTTGCACCTGGTTTCTAAGTACCAGATGGATATCTACGATGTGCCCATTACGGAAGTCATTGAGCAGTATCTAGCCTATGTCTCAACCCTGCAGGCCATGCGTCTGGAAGTGACGGGTGAGTACATGGTCATGGCCAGTCAGCTGATGTTGATCAAGAGCCGCAAGCTTCTTCCAAAGGTAGCCGAAGTAACCGACTTGGAGGATGACCTAGAGCAGGACCTTCTCTCTCAAATCGAAGAATACCGTAAGTTCAAGCTCTTGGGGGAGCACTTGGAAGCCAAGCACCAAGAACGGGCCCAGCACTATTCCAAAGCGCCGACAGAGTTGATTTACGAAGATGCCGAGCTTGTGCATGATAAGACGACCATTGATCTTTTTTTGGCTTTTTCAAATATCCTAGCCAAGAAAAAAGAGGAGTTTGCACAGAATCACACGACTATCTTGAGGGATGAGTATAAGATTGAGGACATGATGGTCATCGTGAAAGAGTCCTTGACTGGACGAGATCAGTTACGCTTGCAGGATTTGTTCAAGGAAGCCCAGAATGTCCAAGAGGTTATTACCCTCTTTTTGGCAACCTTGGAGTTAATCAAAACCCAGGAGCTGATTCTCGTGCAAGAGGAGAGTTTCGGAGATATCTATCTCATGGAAAAGAAGGAAGAAAGTCAAGTGGCCCAAAGCTAGACTTGATAGAGAGGAAAGATGAGTACTTTAGCAAAAATAGAAGCGCTCTTGTTTGTAGCGGGTGAAGATGGGATTAGGGTCCGCCAGTTAGCTGAACTCCTCTCTCTGCCACCGACAGGTATCCAACAGAGTTTAGAAAAATTAGTCCAGAAGTATGAAAAGGACACTGATTCCAGTTTGGCTCTGATTGAGACAGGTGGGGCTTATAGATTGGTGACCAAGCCTCAGTTTTCAGAGGTTTTGAAGGAATATTCCAAGGCGCCTATCAACCAGAGCTTGTCTCGAGCTGCCCTTGAGACCTTGTCCATCGTTGCCTACAAGCAACCCATCACACGGATAGAGATTGATGCCATCCGTGGGGTCAACTCGAGTGGGGCCTTGGCAAAGTTGCAGGCTTTTGACCTGATAAAGGAAGACGGGAAAAAAGAAGTCTTGGGTCGCCCCAACCTCTATGTGACTACAGATTATTTCCTAGATTACATGGGGATAAATCATTTGGAAGAATTACCAGTGATTGATGAGCTTGAAATTCAAGCCCAAGAAAGCCAATTATTTGGTGAAAGGATAGAAGAAGATGAGAATCAATAAGTATATTGCCCACGCAGGTGTGGCCAGTAGGAGAAAAGCAGAAGAGTTGATCAAGCAAGGCTTGGTGACTGTCAACGGACAGGTGGTGCGTGAACTCGCAACCACCATCAAGTCAGGCGACAAGGTCGAAGTTGAAGGCCAGCCTATCTACAACGAAGAAAAGGTCTATTATCTGCTTAACAAACCACGCGGTGTCATTTCCAGTGTGACAGATGACAAGGGCCGCAAGACGGTTGTCGACCTCTTGCCCAACGTGAAGGAGCGCATCTACCCTGTAGGTCGTTTAGACTGGGACACATCAGGTGTCTTGATTTTGACTAATGACGGGGATTTTACGGATGAAATGATTCACCCTCGTAATGAGATTGACAAGGTTTATGTCGCGCGTGTTAAAGGTGTGGCCAATAAGGATAATCTCCGCCCCTTGACCCGTGGACTTGAGATTGATGGTAAGAAAACCAAGCCGGCTGTCTATGAGATTCTCAAAGTGGATCCAGTCAAAAACCGCTCTGTGGTGCAGTTGACTATCCATGAAGGGCGTAACCACCAGGTTAAAAAGATGTTTGAAGCTGTCGGTCTTCAAGTGGACAAGTTGTCACGGACCCGTTTTGGACATCTAGACTTGACAGGACTCCGTCCAGGAGAATCCCGTCGTCTTAATAAAAAAGAAATCAGCCAACTACACACCATGGCTGTAACCAAGAAATAATGAAACGAATTTTAATAGCGCCTGTGCGCTTTTACCAACGGTTTATCTCCCCAGCCTTTCCACCCTCTTGTCGCTTTGAGCCGACTTGTTCCAACTACATGATTCAGGCTATTGAAAAACATGGCTTCAAGGGTGTCTTGATGGGCTTGGCTCGGATTTTACGTTGCCATCCCTGGTCGAAAACAGGTAAGGACCCCGTCCCAGACCATTTTTCCCTTAAACGGAATCAAGAAGAAAAATGAGGCTAGGTAAAAATATTTTAGTGAAATGATAAAAACGCATCCTATCAGGTTTGAGTGAGTCTGATAGGATGCGTTTTATCATGTAAAGATGTTAGTTGAGTTTGAAGCAGCTTATTTCAAGGCTTTTTGCGCGTCTTCAATCATGAGTTTGGTTGATTCAAGTCCGCCTCCACTTAGATACCAGAGGTCTGGTGTTAGTTGGATAATCTTACCATTTTTAGCGGCAGGTGTTTCAGCGATAAGGGCATTTTCTAGGACACCGTCGTTGCTAGAGTTGTCCCCACCGATGGCAAGGGTGCGGTTGATGACAAAGAGGATGTCAGGATTGATTTCTTTGACACTTTCAAAGCTGACTTCTTGTCCGTGGCGAGAATCTTCAAATTGAGTATCAGTTGGCTTGAATTTCAAAGCTTGGTATAAGAAAGAGAAACGAGATTGGGCACCAAAGGCTGCCATTTTTCCTTCGTTGAGGAGGATAGCAAGGGCTTTTTTGTCAGAACTTTCGTTTTTAGTAGCGACTTCTTGGATGCTCTTGTCTAGCTTGGCTAATTCTTCCTTGGCTTTCTGTGTGCCAGTTTCACCAAAGGCGCCTGCTAAGGATTCGATATTAGTCTTGGTAGAAGTCCAGTAGTCATCTTTGCCTGCTTGGAAGAGAACAGTCGGAGCGATTTCGTTGAACTTATCTACGAATTTTTGGGTACGTGGTGAAGCGATAATTAGGTCTGGTTCAAGAGCAGCAAGGGCTTCTAGGTCTGGCTCAACCATAGAACCAACATTTTTAACTTTTCCAGCTAGGTCTTTAAGATAAGTCGGAACAGTTTTTGTAGGCATTCCGACGATATTCTTTTCAAAACCTAAAGCGCGAATAGTATCCGCAGCACCGAGGTCAAAGGTCACAATCTTTTCAGGGACTTTTGAAAGTGTGACTACACCTAGTGAACTTTTAATGGTTACCTCTGTTGGAGCAGAGCTACTTGACTCCGTCTTACTAGTACTTGAGTTTGTACTACATGCACCAAGTAGGAGCAAGAAGCTGGCCGCTAGGGCAGTGAGATAAAGTTTAAGGGATGTTTTCATGATTTCTCCTTTTTAAAATGTGATAACGATGTAGGGAGTCTCTTAGATAGGCTTGTTAGCTAAGAGACAGAGGGTTCTCTAACTCGAGTTTCTTAGTTACTAGCTATAGATACAGATCTTTTTGCCATTGATATCCGCTAGCGTGATGGGAATCTCGTAAAGTTGACTGAGCAGGTCAGCCTGCATGATCTGATTTGTGGTTCCCTTGCTAAATATTTGACCGTCCTTGAAGGCGACAATTTCATCTGCATACTGACTGGCCATGTTGATATCGTGGAGGACGATGATAATGGTCTTGCCGAGCTCTGACACCAGTCGCTTGAGAATCTGCATCATGCTGACGCTTTGCTTGATGTCGAGATTGTTGAGTGGTTCGTCCAGCAAGATAAAGTCTGTATCCTGGGCCAGTACCATAGCGATAAAGACCCGCTGGAGCTGGCCGCCAGACAGACTATCGATGTAGCGGTCTTTTAAGTTTATCAGTTCCAGATAGTTCAGAGTTTCTCGAATTTTTTCCCAATCTTCTGGTCTCAGTCGACCTCGGCTGTAGGGAAAACGTCCAAAGCTGACCAGTTCTTCAACGGTTAATTTTGCCTGGTAATTGATCTTCTGCTTTAGGATGGTCAATTCTTGGGCTAGTTCTTGCGAATTCCAACTCTCGATTTCACGGCCTTTAATACTAAGTATTCCCTGATCCTTCTTGATCAGTCTGCTCATGATGGAGAGGAGAGTTGATTTTCCAGCACCATTTGGACCAATGAAGGCTGTCAGTTTCTGAGGACTGACTTCAAGCGAAATGCTTTGCAAAATATCCTGTTTTTGAATGGATTTGTCAATGTTTTTCAGTTTCACCGACGCGCCCTCCTATAAAGTAAGATAAAGAATAAGAGACCTCCAACGCTCTCAATAATCATGTTGATGCGAATTTCCAGTGCAAAGACTCGTTCGATGAGGGCTTGCCCCAAGGTCAAACTAATAAATCCAATCAGAATGGCTACGATAAAGAGCAACTTGTGTCGATAGTCTTTGACGATTAGGTAGGTGAGGTTGGCTAGCATAAAGCCGAAGAAGGCCATAGGCCCTACCAAGGCAGTGGCCGTTGAGGTCAAAAGTACGATACCCCAGAGGAGCTCTCTCTGTTCTTTTTCAACGTCGAGTCCCAATATCTGAGCCGTTTCTCTTTGCAGGTGCAAGACATCCAGAATGACTGCTTTTCGAAGGAAAAAGATTGTCAAAGCGAAGATGATCAAAGAACCGATGGCTAGGATGGAAGTGTTGAGATGTTGAAAGGAAGCAAAGAGACTGTTCTGCAGTTTATCGTATTCATTTGGATCCATCAGGACCTGAAGGAAGGTACTGATATTTCGAAAGAGACTTCCGAGGGCTAGACAGATCAGCAGTATGAAGACCAGATCTTGCTTCATTAGCGTCTTCAAGTAGCCTTGTAAGGTAAGAAAGAAGAGGGATTGGACAAGAAGTAAGACTAGGAATTCTAAAATAGGGGACTTGCCAAGTTGAAGAAACTTGCTTTCAAAAACCAGTAGTAGAGTTTGCAGTAGGACGTAGAAGGATTCGATTCCTAAAATACTTGGCGTCAGGAAACGATTTTCCGTCAGTGTTTGAAAACTAATGGTCGAAATCCCTGTCGCGATAGCTACCAAGAGATAAACGATAATCTTTTGGGAACGCAGCTTCCAAGCGAAGGTGGACAGGTGAGTAATGGGCCAAAAGTAGAGAAGGAAAGCTCCGATGGCGAGGATAATGAGAAGGCAGAAGAGTTTGGTATGTTTGCTTTTAAACTGCATCTTTTCGTCCCCCTCTCCAGAGAAGTAGGATAAAGACGACGCTACCAATGATTCCTAGTAGAAGACTGACAGACAACTCATAGGGTCGAATCAAGACTCGGGATAGGATGTCGCAGGCCAGAACTAGATTGGCCCCAACCAGTGCGACCATGAGTTTGGTTTGACTCAAATTATCTCCATAGTGCTTACGAACAAGATTGGGAACGATGACCCCGAGAAATGGCAAGCCACCCACGGTAATCATGGTGACACTAGTCGTTAGCGCCACCAGAAAGAGGGCCAGTTTTTCAAGTAGGGAGTAGGAAATCCCCAAACTTTCGCTAGTTTCTTTTCCTAGATTCATGATGGTGAAGGTTTGGGATAATTTCCAAACGGCTATCAGGATAATGAGCCCTAAAAAGAGCCATTCATACTGATGAGTCTGAATCATGGAGAAGGAGCCCTGGGTCCAGGCAGTCATACTCTGAACCAGATTGAAACGGTAGGCGATAACTTCTGTCACAGAACCGATAATCCCGCTATAGATGATCCCAATAAGAGGCAACATCCATCTTTCCTTTACAGTAAAAATGGTCATAAAGGCTAGGAAGAAGAGGGTGAATACGATGGATGAAATAAAAGCGAAGAGCATCTTTTGGGTCAGACTAGCCGACGGAAAGGCAAAGAGGCTCAATACCATTCCCAGTTTGGCGGCTTCAGTGGTTCCAACTGTACTCGGTGCAGCAAATTGATTTTGAGTGATGGTCTGCATGAGAAGTCCTGCCATACTCATACTAGAGGCAGTCAGGAGAATGCTAATGGTTCTTGGAAGACGGGACTCTTGAAAGAGGAGCCAAGTTTCATGATCTAGAGCAAAGAGTTTTCCCCATGAAAAATCACTGGTTCCAATGCTAATAGAGAGAAAGACTAGGAGTAGAAGTAAGCCAATTAAATAATGAGAAAGTTTCATACCCCATCCTTTCATGTAGATTTGATATCGAAAGATACCTGCGGATATTACTGTAACACGATTTCTTTAATCTGTCAATAAATTTTCTGACAATTTAATGAATAAAACAAGGAGAGAGCGCCAAGCCTTTCTCCTTTGTTATCCTATTCCAAAATGTTTTTGCCTTCTTTAACACGCCAATGATAATCCGATAAAATAATATCTTCAAGAGAGTAGCTAGCCTTCCAATCAAGATATTTTTTAGCTTTTGATGCGTCTGCTAGGACGCTAGCTGGGTCACCAGCACGGCGATCAACAATTTCGTGTGGTATTTTTTGATTCAGTAATTCTTCAGCAGTTTTAAAGATTTCTTTGACGGTATAGCCTTTTTCAGTTCCTAAGTTAAAGATTTGAGAAGAACTGTCTTCTTGAAATAGGTAGTTCATTCCTTTAACATGAGCCTGTGCAAGGTCCAAGACATGAATGTAATCTCGAATACATGAACCATCACGTGTATCATAGTCATCTCCAAATATTTTCAGGCTATCATTTTGTCCCAATGCGGTCTTGTTGATGTTGGGAATGATATGAGTTGGATTTTTCACTCGCAGACCGTTTGAAGCATCCATTTCAGCTCCAGCAACATTAAAGTAACGGAAAATGACATATTTCCAATCGTAGCGATTGGCCATCCAGTAAATCATTCGTTCACCCATCAGTTTTGTTTCTGCATAAGGGTTGACAGGGTCGAGCAACGTATCTTCAGTAGCTGGTTTGTCAATACAGTTGTTACCATAGAGGGAAGCAGTCGAAGAGAACATGATTTTTTGAATACCAACTTCAGATAAGACTTTGAGAACTTGGTTCATACCAGCAACATTGGCAGTGAAGTATTTACTTGGATTTTCAATACTTTCGCTCACAACAATCTCACCCGCACAATGCAGAACAGCGTCAATCTTGTTTTCTTCCAAGTAAGTTTTTAAGGCACTAGCATCATAAACATCCAGTTGTTTAAAGCTAGCACTACTATCCACAGCCGCTCGATTTCCTGTAGAGAGATTATCTAGAACATGTACCTGATAGCCAGCATTTAAAAGAGCTTTAACGGTATGGGAGCCAATGTAGCCAGCTCCACCTGTAACAAGAATTGTTTTGGTCATGATTTTTTCCTTTTCCTATTTTTGTACTATTTTAAAGAAATAAGAAGGCGAAGTCAACTATTTTCTACGAATTTCATGAAAAACTGAACAAATATAGCATTGAATTGTTTTTTTGTTTGGAAATTAATAGTTTGGTTGGTCTTGGAATAGTTCTTAGATTTCACCTCACACGCAAGAAAATACAATCTTTTTCTAAGATACAGTAAGACTAAGATACTAATTTAGAAATCTACCTTCCCGCTATCCTTCTCCTATAAAAAGTGGTAAAATGGATGAAAGAAAGAAGGAACTGAAATGACAATATTATTTTCAAAAATCAAAGAAGTAACAGAACTTGCTGCGATCTCAGGTCATGAAGCGCCTGTCCGTGCTTATCTTCGTGAAAAGTTGACACCGCACGTGGATGAAGTGGTGACAGATGGTTTGGGTGGTATTTTTGGTATCAAACATTCAGAAGCTGCGGATGCACCGCGCGTCTTGGTCGCTTCTCACATGGATGAAGTTGGTTTTATGGTCAGCGAAATAAAGCCAGATGGTACCTTCCGTGTCGTAGAAATCGGTGGTTGGAATCCTATGGTGGTTAGTAGCCAACGTTTCAAACTCTTGACTCGTGATGGTCGTGAAATTCCTGTGATTTCGGGTTCTGTCCCTCCACATTTGACTCGTGGAAAGGGTGGACCAACTATGCCAGCCATTGCAGATATCGTCTTTGATGGCGGTTTTGCGGATAAGGCTGAGGCAGAAAGCTTTGGCATCCGTCCTGGCGACACCATCGTGCCAGATAGTTCTGCAATCTTGACAGCCAATGAAAAAAATATCATCTCAAAAGCTTGGGACAATCGCTATGGAGTTCTCATGGTGAGCGAGTTGGCAGAAGCTCTGTCAGGTCAAAAACTTGGCAATGAACTCTATCTTGGCTCTAACGTCCAAGAAGAGGTTGGTCTCCGCGGTGCTCATACATCTACAACCAAGTTTGACCCAGAAGTTTTCCTAGCAGTTGACTGCTCACCTGCTGGTGATGTTTATGGCGGTCAAGGTAAGATTGGGGATGGAACCTTGATTCGTTTCTACGATCCAGGGCACTTGCTTCTTCCAGGGATGAAGGATTTCCTTTTGACAACGGCTGAAGAAGCGGGTATCAAGTATCAATACTACTGTGGTAAAGGCGGAACAGACGCTGGCGCAGCTCATCTGAAAAATGGTGGTGTCCCATCAACAACAATCGGAGTCTGTGCTCGTTATATCCACTCTCATCAAACCCTCTACGCTATGGATGACTTCTTAGAAGCGCAAGCTTTCTTGCAAGCCTTGGTGAAAAAATTGGATCGTTCAACAGTTGATTTGATTAAAAATTATTAAACTTAAGGAGGTGGTAGGGATGGTAGAACCAAACCTAGAAAGCCTTGTAAAAGATCTTTACAATCATGCTCGACATGATTTGAGTGAAGATTTAGTTGCTGCTCTCCTAGAGACTGCTAAAAAACTGCCTACTACAAATGAGCAATTGCTGGCAGTTCGTCTCTCAGGCCTGGTCAATCGTGAATTGCTCCTAAATCCCAAACATCCGGCACCTGAGTTGCTCAACTTGGCTCGCTTTATCAAAAGAGAAGAAGCAAAGTACAGAGGAACTGCAGCTTCTGCGATTATGTATGGGGAGCTCTTTAAAATGCTTTGATTCCATTGTGGATCAAAGCATTTTTTTCTATATGGTAGAAAAGCAATTCTTGGTTAGGAAAAGAAAAAGCCATCCTATTTAGGATAGCTTCTTGGTTTTTAGATTTGTTCAGCGATGACCTTTTCAGCTAGATTCATAGCGTGGTCAGATACACGAGTATAGTGGGAAATGATGTCGATAAAGTTGACCCCAGCTTGCGTTGAACACTCGCCCTTGTTGAGGCGTTTGATGTGGGTCTTTCTGAGAACACGTTCCATATTGTTGATTTCTTTATGGCGTTCAATCAGACTTTGAGCTTTTTCAATATCATTGTTTTCCACGCTATCAAGGGCATCCTTGATAAAGCCAGTGGTTTTTTGATAGATATCAGCCAATTCCTGTAAAGCAGCTTCAGAGAACTCGACATTTTTACGTTGAAGGTAGTCAGTCAGATTGATTAGGGCTTCTGCGTGGTCCCCAATCCGTTCCAAATCACGGGATGAATCCAGGATGTTGGTGAGCACTTCACTTTCTTTCTGGCTAAGGGCTTCACTTGAAAGGGTAATAAGGTAACGAGTCAATTTTTCATCAATGGTATTGATGGCTTCTTCTGTCTTGTGGCCTTTTTCAGCAACCTTTTCATTAAGGTCAATGATGTAGTTGTATGAAAGGTCAAAGGCTTTAGAAGCATAATTTCCCAAGTGAAGGAGTTCTTTTTTGGCATTTCCGAGAGCGATTGATGGAGCTTGTTTAATCAAATGCTCATCAAGATAAAGTGGCTCGTACTTGACAACTTCGTCTTCACCAGGGATGAGCTTGGTTACAAAGTAAGCCAAGGCTCCGATGAATGGAAATTGGATAATAGTATTTGTGATATTAAAGGTTCCGTGGGCGAAGGCAATGGTCATTTCTGGAGCCAGATTGAGTGTAGATTCAAACCATTGAATCAAGCCAGTGAAAGGTACAAGGAAGACAATACAGATAACCGTACCAATCACGTTAAAGGCGACATGGGCACCAGCAACACGTTTGGCAGCGATATTGGCTCCAAGAGAAGCAATAATAGCTGTAATGGTCGTTCCGATATTATCACCAAACAAGACTGGTAGGGCACCTTGTAGATCAATCAAACCACTTGCGTAAAGATTCTGTAGGATACCGATAGTTGCGGAAGAAGCTTGAATGAGTAGGGTTAGTCCAGTTCCGACAAAGACACCGAGAATAGGACTCTTACTTAGTTCAACCATGTAGTCTCTAAAGACTTGCAGGTCTTTTAGAGGCTCCATTGCACCGCTCATAAGATTGAGAGCGAAGAAGATACCACCTACACCAAAAATGATACGTCCGATGTTATTGATAGAGCGATTCTTGGTGAAGAAGAGACAAATCGCTCCGATGAAAAGCATTGGTAAGGCGTAATCTCCTAGCTTAAAACCGATGATAAAGGATGTAACGGTAGTTCCAATATTGGCACCCATGACAATACCGATAGCTTGACGCAAGGTCAAAAGTCCTGCGCTGACTAGCCCCACTGTAATGACTGTGACCCCAGAACTTGACTGAATTAGCGCCGTCATACCGATACCAACTAGCACACCGAAGAACGGATTGCTAGTGTACTTGTCAATGTAAAAACGAAGGCGATCTCCAGCAGCTTGTTGCAAACCGTCTCCCATGGTCTTGATACTATATAAGAATAGTCCCAGACCACCTAAAAAGTGAAATAAAATTTCCTGCCAATTAATGGACATTTCTTTTTCCTCCGAAAAATAATAACGGAATTTCTCCTATTCTATTTTAAAGGATAAAAGTAAATCTAACAAGTGTTAAGCTAAGATTTTAGAAAGAAAATTCGTTAGAATGGGCCTTAATTATATTAATTTTACCAATTTCTAACCTAGATATAGGTATTTCCTTTTATATATTGACATTTAAAAGAAATATTTTAAAATGAGGGAGGTATTATCTTGGTCCCTGTGATTGGGATAAAAATTTTATAAAGAAAGTTAAGCGCTTTCTTTTATGCAACAAAATCAATCCTTTAGGAGGAGAAAATGAAGAATCCATTTTTTGAAAGACGTTGTCGTTACAGTATTCGTAAGTTATCAGTAGGAGCCTGCTCGCTGATGATTGGGGCTGTTTTATTTGCTGGTCCAGCCTTAGCAGAAGAAACTGCAGTTCCTGAAAATAATGGAGCCAATACAGAGCTTGTTTCAGGAGAGAGTGAGCATCCAACTAATGAAGCTGACAAGCAGCATGAAGGAGAACATGCTAGAGAAAATAAGCCAGAAAAGGCAGAAGGAGTAGCGACAGTATCTGAAACTGCTTCGCCAGCAAGCAATGAAGCTGCGACTACTGAAACCACAGAAGCAGCTAGCGCAGCTAAACCAGAGGAAAAACCAAGTGAGGTGGCTGCAGAAACATCATCTGTAGAAGCAAAACCTAAGTCTGACAAGGAAATAGAAGCAAAGCCTGAAGCAACTAGCCAAGGAGATGAGTCTAAGCCAGCAGCAGAAGCTAATAAGATTGAAAAAGAAGTCCAGCCAGATGTCCCTAAAAATACAGAAAAAACATTAAAACCAAAGGAAATCAAATTTAATTCTTGGGAAGAATTGTTGAAATGGGAACCCGGTGCTCGTGAAGATGATGCCATCAACCGCGGCTCTGTTGCCCTCGCTCCACGTCGGACAGGTCATTTGGTCAATGAAAAAGCTAGCAAGGAAGCAAAAGTTCAAGCTCTATCCAACACCAATTCTAAAGCAAAAGACCATGCTTCTGTTGGTGGAGAAGAGTTCAAGGCCTATGCTTTTGACTATTGGCAATATCTAGATTCAATGGTCTTCTGGGAAGGTCTCGTACCAACGCCTGACGTTATTGATGCAGGTCACCGTAACGGGGTTCCTGTATACGGTACACTCTTCTTCAACTGGTCTAATAGTATTGCAGATCAAGAAAAATTCGCTGAAGCTTTGAAGCAAGACCCAGATGGTAGCTTCCCAATTGCCCGTAAATTGGTGGATATGGCCAAGTATTATGGCTATGATGGCTATTTCATTAACCAAGAAACAACTGGGGACTTGGTTGAACCTCTTGGAGAAAAGATGCGCCAGTTTATGCTCTATACCAAGGAATATGCTGCTAAGGTAAACCATCCAATCAAGTATTCTTGGTACGATGCCATGACTTATAACTATGGACGTTACCACCAAGATGGTTTGGGAGAATACAACTACCAATTCATGCAACCAGAAGGAGATAAGGTTCCAGCAGATAACTTCTTTGCTAACTTTAACTGGGATAAGGCTAAGAATGATTACACTATTACAACTGCCAACTGGATTGGCCGTAATCCTTATGACGTATTTGCAGGTTTGGAATTGCAACAGGGTGGTTCCTACAAGACCAAGGTCAAATGGAATGACATTTTAGATGAAAATGGGAAATTACGCCTTTCTCTTGGTTTATTCGCCCCAGATACCATTACAAGTTTAGGAAAAACTGGTGAAGATTATCATAAGAATGAAGATATCTTCTTTACAGGTTATCAAGGTGATCCTACTGGCCAAAAACCAGGTGATAAAGATTGGTATGGGATTGCTAACCTAGTTGCGGACCGTACGCCAGCAGTAGGTAATACTTTTACTACTTCTTTTAATACAGGTCATGGTAGAAAATGGTTCGTAGATGGTAAGGTTTCTAAGGATTCTGAGTGGAATTACCGTTCAGTTTCAGGTGTTCTTCCAACATGGCGCTGGTGGCAAAAATCAACTGGCGATAAGTTGAAAGCAAGCTATGATTTTGAAGATGCTTATAATGGTGGAACTTCTCTCAAATTTGCAGGTGATCTTTCAGGTGCGACCAAGCAAGATGTGAATTTGTACTCTACTCGCTTGAAGGTGACAGATACCACCAAATTGCATGTTGCCCACAAAGGAGGCAAAGGGACCAAGGTTTATGTAGAATTTGCAACCAAGAAAGATTATACCTACGGTGATGAAGCTGCCCGTAAAGAATTGACAGTTTCAGATAACTGGACTACCGATGATTTTGATTTGAGTGCCTTGGCAGGTAAAACAATTTACGGTATTAAACTCTATTTTGAAAATGACAAAGACTTAAAAGGTTATCAATTTAACCTGGGGCAATTGACCATCAGCAATAATCAAGATGCTCCTCAGGCACCAACCACAGTAGCTGTAGCCAAACAAGTCCTTAAAAATGCCCAAGAAGCGGAAGCAGTTGTGCAATTTAAAGGCAACAAGGATGCAGATTTCTATGAAGTTTACGAAAAAGATGGAGACAGCTGGAAATTACTAACTGGCTCATCTTCTACAACTATTTATCTACCAAAAGTTAGCCGCTCAGCAAGTGCTCAAGGTACAACTCAAGAACTGAAAGTTGTAGCAGTCGGTAAAAATGGAGTTCGTTCAGAAGCTGCAACCACAACCTTTGATTGGGGCATGACTGTAAAAGATACCAGCCTACCAAAACCACTAGCTGAAAATATCGTTCCAGGGGCAACAGTTATTGATAGTACTTTCCCTAAGACTGAAGGTGGAGAAGGTATTGAAGGTATGTTGAATGGTACCATTACCAGTCTTTCAGACAAGTGGTCTTCTGGACAGTTAAGTGGCAGTGTGGATATTCGTTTGACCCAGCCACGTACAGTTGTTAGATGGGTGATGGATCATGCTGGAGCTGGTGGAGAATCTGTAAACGATGGTTTGATGAACACCAAAGACTTTGACCTCTATTATAAAGATGCGGATGGTCAATGGAAGTTGGCTAAGGAAGTCCGTGGCAATAAAGCCCATGTTACAGATATTACCCTTGACAAACCTATCACAGCTCAAGATTGGCGCTTGAATGTTGTCACTTCTGACAATGGAACTCCATGGAAGGCTATTCGTATCTATAACTGGAAAATGTATGAAAAGCTTGATACTGAAAGTGTCAATATTCCGATGGCCAAGGCTGCAGCCCGTTCTCTAGGCAATAACAAGGTACAAGTTGGCTTTGCGGATGTACCGGCCGGAGCAACCATTACCGTTTATGATAATCCAAATTCTCAAACTCCGCTTGCAACCTTGAAGAGCGAAGTTGGAGGAGACCTAGCAAGTTCACCATTAGATTTGACAAATCAATCTGGTCTTCTTTACTATCGTACCCAGTTGCCAGGCAAGGAAATTAGTAATGTTCTAGCAGTTACTGTTCCGAAAGATGATAGAAGAATCAAGTCAGTCAACCTAGAAACAGGACCTAAGAAAACAAGCTACGCCGAAGGGGAGGATTTGGACCTTAGAGGTGGTGTTCTTCGAGTTCAGTATGAAGGTGGAGCTGAGGACGAACTTATTCGTCTAACTCACGCTGGTGTATCAGTATCAGGTTTTGATACGCATCATAAGGGAGAACAAAATCTTACTTTACAATATTTGGGGCAACCGGTACATGCTAATTTATCAGTGACTGTTACTAGTCAAGATGAAGCAAGTCCGAAAACTATTTTGGGAATTGAAGTAAGTCAGGAACCGAAAAAAGATTACCTAGTTGGTGATAGCTTAGACTTGTCTGAAGGACGCTTTGCAGTGGCTTATAGCAATGACACCATGGAAGAACATTCCTTTACTGATGAGGGAGTTGAAATTTCTGGTTACGATGCTCAAAAGACCGGTCGTCAAACCTTGACTCTTCGTTACCAAGGTCATGAAGTTAACTTTGATGTTTTGGTATCTCCAAAAGCAGCATTAAACGATGAGTACCTTAAACAAAAATTAGCAGAAGTTGAAGCGGCTAAGAACAAGGTGGTCTATAACTTTGCTTCACCAGAAGTAAAAGAAGCCTTCTTGAAAGCAATTGAAGCGGCCGAACAAGTGTTGAAAGACCATGAAACTAGCACCCAAGATCAAGTCAATGACCGACTTAATAAATTGACAGAAGCTCATAAAGCTCTGAATGGTCAAGAGAAATTTACGGAAGAAAAGACAGAACTAGATCGCTTAACAGGTGAGGCTCAAGAACTCTTGGCTGCCAAACCAAACCATCCTTCGGGTTCTGCCCTAGCTCCGCTTCTTGAGAAAAACAAGGTCTTGGTTGAAAAAGTAGATTTGAGTCCAGAAGAGCTTGCAACAGCGAAACAGAGTCTAAAAGATCTGGTTGCTTTATTGAAAGAAGATAAGCCAGCAGTCTTTTCTGATAGTAAAACAGGTGTTGAAGTACACTTCTCAAATAAAGAGAAGACTGTCATCAAGGGCTTGAAAGTAGAGCGTGTTCAAGCAAGTGCTGAGGAGAAGAAATACTTTGCTGGAGAAGATGCTCATGTCTTTGAAATAGAAGGTCTAGATGAAAAAGGTCAAGACGTTGATCTCTCTTACGCTTCTATTGTGAAAATTCCAATTGAAAAAGATAAGAAAGTGAAGAAAGTCTTCTTCTTACCTGAAGGCAAAGAGGCAGTAGAATTGTCTTTTGAACAAACGGATAGTCATGTCATCTTTACAGCACCACACTTTACTCATTATGCCTTTGTTTATGAATCTGCTGAAAAACCACAACCTGCTAAACCAGTAGAAAAAGTTATTTCAAGCAAGGAACCAGCTGAAGGTGTCAAAAATTTGGTTGTGGATACTCCGAAATTAGAAGTTGAAGAGACAAGTATTACCTTCGAACACCAAGAACGTCCAAATCCAAATCTTACAGTCGGTCAACGTCAACTTGTCCAAGCAGGAGTTGAAGGACAAATTCGCCGCTTGATTGAAGTAGATATCCAAGGCAATCGTACGCTTCGCGCTACAGAAGTTTTGAAAGAAGCAAGCCCTGAAATCGTAGAAGTAGGTACTGGTCTCATTCCTGCCAATCCAGCACCACAAAACACAGACCTTCCAAAACCTACTAATCAACCGGCTTCTGATCAACAAAAGGCTCCTAAATTGGAAGTTCAAGAGGAAAAGGTTGCCTTTGACCGTCAAGAGCATGAAAATGCTGATATGCTAGTTGGGGAACAACGAGTCATCATACAGGGACGAGATGGTCTGTTGAGACATGTCTTTGAAGTTGATGAAAACGGTCAGCGTCGTCTTCGTTCAACAGAAGTCATCCAAGAGGCGATTCCAGAAATTGTTGAAATTGGAACAAAAGTAAAAACTGAACAAGCAGTAGCGCCTACACAAGAAAAACCAGCCCAAAATACAGCAGTTAAATCAGAAGAAGCAAGCAAACAATTGCCAAATACAGGAACTGCTGATGCTAATGAAGCCCTAATAGCAGGATTGGCCAGCCTTGGTCTTGCTAGTTTAGCCTTGACATTGAAACAGAAAAAAGAAGATGAAGATTAAATATCGAAAAATCTTGTGAAATCTTTCCTTATATTTCCAAAGTGTGATATAATAGTTTCGAATAAAATAAATAAAGGGGTTTTTGTAACATGGCAAAACTTACTGTTAAAGACGTTGACTTGAAAGGTAAAAAAGTCCTCGTTCGTGTTGACTTCAACGTACCATTGAAAGATGGCGTAATCACTAACGACAACCGTATCACAGCAGCTCTTCCAACTATTAAGTACATCATCGAACAAGGTGGACGTGCAATTCTTTTCTCTCACCTTGGACGTGTGAAAGAAGAAGCTGATAAAGCTGGTAAATCACTTGCTCCTGTAGCAGCAGACTTGGCAGCTAAATTGGGCCAAGACGTTGTTTTCCCAGGTGTTACTCGTGGTGCTGAATTGGAAGCAGCTATCAACGCTCTTGAAGATGGACAAGTTCTCTTGGTTGAAAACACTCGTTACGAAGATGTTGACGGCAAGAAAGAATCTAAAAACGATCCTGAACTTGGTAAATACTGGGCATCACTTGGAGATGGTATCTTCGTAAACGATGCATTCGGTACAGCTCACCGTGCACACGCATCTAACGTTGGTATCTCAGCAAACGTTGAAAAAGCAGTTGCTGGTTTCCTTCTTGAAAACGAAATTGCCTACATCCAAGAAGCAGTTGAAACTCCAGAACGTCCATTCGTAGCGATCCTTGGTGGTTCAAAAGTTTCAGACAAGATCGGTGTTATCGAAAACTTGCTTGAAAAAGCTGATAAAGTCCTTATCGGTGGTGGTATGACTTACACATTCTACAAAGCACAAGGTATCGAAATCGGTAACTCACTTGTAGAAGAAGACAAATTGGATGTTGCGAAAGCTCTTCTTGAAAAAGCAAATGGTAAATTGATCTTGCCAGTTGACTCAAAAGAAGCTAATGCATTTGCTGGCTACACTGAAGTACGTGATACTGAAGGTGAAGCAGTTTCTGAAGGCTTCCTTGGTCTTGATATCGGTCCAAAATCTATCGCTAAATTTGACGAAGCTTTGACTGGTGCCAAAACAGTTGTATGGAACGGACCTATGGGTGTATTTGAAAACCCAGACTTCCAAGCTGGTACAATCGGTGTGATGGACGCTATCGTGAAACAACCAGGCGTTAAATCAATCATCGGTGGTGGTGACTCAGCTGCCGCAGCAATCAATCTTGGACGTGCAGACAAATTCTCATGGATCTCTACTGGTGGTGGAGCATCAATGGAACTTCTTGAAGGTAAAGTTCTTCCAGGACTTGCAGCCTTGACAGAAAAATAAGATTAACTAAATGAATCAAAGAAGAGGGGAATGAAAGTTCCTCTTTTCTTTTACTCGAAATAAAAACGCTTCCTCTCAACTATTGCTCATAAAATCAGCCAATTTATGATAAAATGGAAATAGAAAGTTGAGATTATGAGTTATTTTAAAAAATATAAATTCGATAAATCACAGTTCAGACTTGGTATGCGAACCTTTAAAACAGGTATTGCTGTTTTTCTAGTTCTCTTGATTTTTGGCTTTTTTGGTTGGAAAGGTCTTCAAATTGGTGCTTTGACAGCCGTTTTTAGCCTGAGGGAGAGTTTTGATAAGAGTGTCCATTTTGGGACTTCGCGTATTCTAGGAAATAGTATCGGTGGCCTCTATGCCCTGGTCTTCTTCCTATTAAACACCTTTTTCCACGAAGCTTTTTGGGTGACCTTGGTTGTTGTTCCAATCTGCACCATGTTAACCATTATGACAAATGTAGCCATGAATAACAAAGCAGGGGTTATTGGTGGTGTAGCAGCCATGTTAATCATTACCCTATCGATTCCGAGCGGCGAAACAATTTTGTACGTGTTTGCACGTGTATCAGAAACTTTCATGGGAGTTTTTGTCGCAATTCTCGTAAATTACGATATTGATCGTATTCGGCTCTTTTTAGAGAAAAAAGAAAAATAATGTTACATTTTATAACATTATCAATTGACGTTTGTCTTTTTTTAGACTATAATAGACAGAAAGAAGGAAATTGTAAATGAAGGAAAAAGAATTTCGCCGAAATATGGCTGTTTTTCCTATCGGCAGTGTTATGAAGTTGACCGATCTATCGGCGCGTCAGATTCGTTATTATGAAGATCAAGAGTTGATTAAGCCTGATCGAAACGAAGGGAACCGTCGCATGTATTCCTTGAATGACATGGATCGTCTGCTTGAAATCAAAGATTATATCTCTGAAGGTTATAATATCGCTGCCATTAAGAAAAAATATGCTGAACGTGAAGCGAAATCCAAGAAAGCGGTGAGTCAGACTGAGGTGCGTCGTGCACTTCACAATGAACTCCTCCAACAGGGTCGCTTTGCTTCAGTACGGTCACCTTTTGGTCGCGGTTAGGCAACCGCAAGTAGTCATACATTAAGGAGAAAACTCATGCCAATCACAGCTGCAGATATTCGTCGTGAAGTCAAGGAAAAAAATGTTACCTTTATCCGTCTCATGTTCTCAGATATTTTGGGAACCATGAAAAACGTCGAAATTCCTGCCACAGATGAACAGTTAGATAAAGTCTTGTCAAATAAGGCTATGTTTGATGGATCTTCTATTGAAGGTTTTGTACGTATCAATGAGTCAGATATGTACTTGTACCCAGACTTGGATACATGGACAGTCTTCCCTTGGGGAGATGAAAATGGAAGTGTTGCAGGTTTGATCTGTGATGTCTATACAACAGAAGGTGAACCATTTGCAGGTGACCCTCGTGGCAATTTGAAGCGTGCTCTTCGTCACATGGAGGAAGTGGGATTCAAGTCCTTCAACCTTGGACCAGAGCCAGAATTCTTCCTATTTAAGTTGGATGAAAATGGAGACCCAACACTTGAAGTGAATGACAAGGGTGGCTACTTTGATTTGGCGCCTACTGACCTTGCGGACAACACACGTCGTGAGATTGTGAATGTCTTGACCAAAATGGGATTTGAAGTAGAAGCGAGTCACCACGAGGTTGCGGTTGGACAACATGAGATTGACTTCAAGTACGATGAAGTTCTCCGTGCTTGTGATAAGATTCAAATCTTTAAACTTGTTGTTAAAACTATTGCTCGCAAACATGGGCTTTACGCAACTTTTATGGCCAAACCAAAATTTGGTATTGCCGGATCAGGTATGCACTGTAATATGTCCTTGTTTGATGCAGAAGGAAACAATGCCTTCTTTGATCCAAATGATCCAAAAGGAATGCAGTTGTCAGAAACGGCCTACCATTTCCTTGGTGGTTTGATCAAACATGCCTACAACTATACTGCCATCATGAACCCAACGGTTAACTCATACAAACGTTTGGTTCCAGGTTATGAAGCGCCGGTTTACATTGCTTGGGCTGGTCGTAACCGTTCGCCACTTGTGCGCGTGCCTGCTTCACGTGGCATGGGAACTCGTCTTGAGTTGCGTTCAGTGGATCCGATGGCAAACCCATACATCGCTATGGCTGTTCTTTTGGAAGTTGGTTTACATGGTATTGAAAACAAAATCGAAGCACCAGCTCCTATCGAAGAAAATATCTACATCATGACAGCAGAAGAGCGCAAGGAAGCTGGTATTACAGACCTTCCGTCAACCCTTCACAACGCTTTGAAAGCTCTGACTGAAGATGAAGTTGTCAGAGCGGCTCTTGGAGAACATATCTATACTAGTTTCCTTGAAGCCAAACGAATCGAATGGGCAAGCTATGCAACCTTCGTTTCACAATGGGAAATTGATAACTATTTAGACCTTTACTAATACTAATATAGAAGAAAGATTGCCTGAGGGCGGTCTTTTTTCTTGTGTTTTATATCGAGGTATGATATATTTTATATAACGAAGCGCGATATATCGAACTGAATAGGAGGTGAATGAAAATGGAATTAACGGATAAGATTCGTCGAGTTTATCTTCCGATGACGGAAACGGGTTTTTATATCTTGTTCTGTCTGCAAAAGGAAGGTCATGGGTACAGTATTACGCAAAAGGTCAAGGAGATGACAGATTTGCAAGTTTCGATTAGTCCTGGAACTATGTATGGAACCTTGTCAAAGATGGAAAAGGATGGTTTGATTTCCTTTGTCCGCGAAGAGGAAAAACGGAAAATCTATCAGATTACAGACTTGGGACGCAAAGTCTTAGATATTGAATTGAAGCGTATTGAACGGCTCTATAGAAACAGTCGGGAGGAAGGATGATGGAAAAGAAAATTGTTTATCGAATTTTTACAATTGCGGATTATGAGAGGGAGGCTCTATACTTTAGAGAAATGCATGCTAAGGGCTGGAAACTTAGAAAAGTAAGCTATTCTATCTTATTGTTTGCAGTTAAGTATACCTTTGAAAAGTGTCACCCTGAGCAAGTGTCTTATCAGTTGGATTTTTACCCAATGGAAAAATCAGAGAGAGCCTCCTATTTACAACTGTTTAAAGACTGTGGCTGGGAGCATATTACAGACTTTAATAGTTTTTCCTATTTTAGAAAAGTACATTCTGAAATTGAATCGGATGCAGAGTTTGAAATTTATAATGACGCGGCCGGGAAGTTAGCTATGGTTAATCGCATTTTAAGACTGCGATTAGTACCTGTTTTACTTTTGCTAGCCATACATATACCATTCTTACTTAAGTTGCTCAATAAAAGTAATGCGTATGGTCTATGGAGTTTATTTGCGGTCGGGCTAGATATTTTCTTGTCTTTAATCCTTTTGTTAATAGTTGCCTATATTAGCTGGAAGTTATGGCATAAAAAGAAGGAATTATCAGATTTATGATAGGGTAGGTATGCTCAAAATTGGAGGGGAAGTCATGATAAATAAAAAGCAATTTCGGATTTTCACCATTGTTGATTTGGACAAGGAAGAAGAATATTTACATGAGATGCATTTGAAAGGTTGGAGGTATAGAACGAGTCGTTTTGGTTTGTTCTATTTTTACCAATGTCAACCAGACGATGTCATCTACTGTATCTATGATTCTAGATTTCTTAAAAAATATAAGCATGAACTGCAAGATTTTAGAAATAGAGGTTGGGAATTGATAGGAGCAGGTTCTTGTTCGATTCTTCGTAAATCGTCTTCTAATTTACTTCCAGAGGATCAAGTCTATATGGCTAAGGGGCTCAGATGGGAAGTTATGCGAAATAGACTTCGTTCATGTACAGTTGCTTTCTCAGGTGGTCTTGTTATTTGTATGAGTTCGTTTAGAGAAGAACTGTCGCAATCTTTCTTTGTCATTTTTGCTCTATATTCCTTTATGATTTCTTATCTAATCCATGTTTTTTTCAGACTTAAAAGGAAATACCAAGTAGATGGAAGGTAGGGTTCTAGGTCTTTAGACTGATTTTTAGCACTCTTGGCAAAAGAGTGCTAATTTTTTGAGTTTTTATCTTGACATTCTCTTTTAAGGGTGTATAATAGAATCATAAGTTAGCACTTGAGTGTATCGAGTGCTAATCGATCAGACAGAGAGGAGTGATGAGGTGGTTACAGAGCGTCAGCAGGATATTTTAAATCTGATTATTGACATCTTTACCAAAACGCACGAACCTGTCGGATCCAAAGCCTTGCAAGAGTCTATTAACTCTAGCAGTGCAACCATTCGTAATGACATGGCGGCTCTAGAAAAGCAAGGTTTGCTTGAGAAGGCTCATACTTCAAGTGGTCGGATGCCAAGTGTTGCTGGTTTTCAGTACTATGTGAAACACTCACTGGACTTTGATCGACTAGCTGAAAATGAGGTATATGAGATTGTCAAAGCCTTTGATCAGGAATTCTTCAAGCTAGAGGATATTCTGCAAGAAGCTGCTAACCTGCTGACAGACTTGAGCGGCTGTACGGTAGTAGCACTGGATGTTGAGCCGAGCAGGCAACGTTTGACAGCCTTTGATATTGTTGTT
Source organism: uncultured Streptococcus sp. (assembly GCF_963518475.1). Lineage (GTDB taxonomy): Bacteria > Bacillota > Bacilli > Lactobacillales > Streptococcaceae > Streptococcus. The sequence goes on from NZ_CAUQJA010000001.1 coordinate 106,184, forward strand.
TTGGGGCAACATACAGCCTTGGCAGTATTCACCCTAGACGAGTCTCGAACGGTTACCAGTCAGTTTCTGATTCCAAGGAACTTTTTGCAGGAGGATTTGCTGAAACTGAAGAGCATCATTCAGGAACGTTTCCTCGGGCACACCGTTCTAGATATTCACTACAAGATTCGGACGGAGATTCCGCAGATTATCCAGCGTTACTTTACAACAACGGATAATGTCATTGATCTCTTTGAACACATTTTTAAGGAAATGTTCAACGAAAACATTGTGGTGGCGGGGAAGGTCAATCTCTTGAATTTTGCCAATCTGGCAGCTTATCAGTTCTTTGACCAACCGCAAAAGGTGGCTCTGGAGATTCGTGAGGGGTTGCGTGAAGATCAGATGCAAAACGTCCGTGTTGCAGACAGTCAAGAATCTTGTTTAGCAGACCTAGCGGTGATTAGTAGTAAGTTCCTCATTCCTTATAGGGGAGTTGGAATTCTAGCCATTATCGGCCCCGTCAATCTGGATTATCAGCAACTAATTAACCAAGTCAATGTGGTCAACCGTGTTTTGACCATGAAGTTGACAGATTTTTACCGCTACCTCAGCAGTAATCATTACGAAGTACATTAAGATTGAAATCATTAAAGGAGGCGAAAATGGCCCAAGATATAAAAAATGAAGAAGTAGAAGAAGTCCAAGAAGAGGAAGTTGTGGAAACGGTAGAAGAAACAACTCCTGAGAAGTCTGAATTGGACTTGGCAAATGAACGTGCAGATGAGTTCGAAAATAAATACCTTCGCGCTCATGCAGAAATGCAAAACATTCAGCGCCGTGCCAACGAAGAGCGCCAACTCTTGCAACGCTATCGCAGCCAAGATTTGGCGAAAGCAATCTTGCCATCACTCGACAACCTCGAACGTGCCCTTGCCGTCGAAGGGTTGACAGATGATGTGAAGAAGGGCTTGGAAATGGTGCAAGAAAGCTTGATTCACGCTTTGAAAGAAGAAGGAATCGAAGAAATCGCAGCTGAAGGCGAATTTGACCATAACTACCATATGGCCATCCAAACTCTCCCAGCAGACGATGAACACCCAGCAGACACTATCGCCCAAGTCTTCCAAAAAGGCTACAAACTCCATGACCGCATCCTACGCCCAGCCATGGTAGTTGTTTACAACTAGGCAATAGAACCTAAAAAAACTTGTCCGAAACGACACTAAACTATGAAAGAAAGATAAAATATGTTTGACTTTGCAAGAGTGAGCGAAGCGAACCAAAGACGATACTCTTCGCCGTGGCGCTATTTGCGCAAACTTTGAGACCTTAGGCTCAAAGTTTAGTCAAAGAGATTGACGAAGTCAAGTTCTGACGGCGCTGCCACCTAAGAAGAGTATCAAAAAGAAAGAATATAAAATTTAAGGAGAAAAACACATGTCTAAAATTATCGGTATTGACTTAGGTACAACAAACTCAGCAGTTGCAGTTCTTGAAGGAACTGAAAGCAAAATCATCGCAAACCCAGAAGGAAACCGTACAACTCCATCTGTAGTATCATTCAAAAACGGCGAAATCATCGTTGGTGATGCTGCAAAACGTCAAGCAGTCACAAATCCAGATACAGTTATCTCTATCAAATCTAAGATGGGAACTTCTGAAAAAGTTTCTGCAAACGGAAAAGAATACACTCCACAAGAAATCTCAGCTATGATTCTTCAATACTTGAAAGGTTATGCTGAAGACTATCTTGGTGAAAAAGTAACTAAAGCAGTTATCACAGTTCCAGCTTACTTCAATGATGCTCAACGTCAAGCAACAAAAGACGCTGGTAAAATCGCTGGTCTTGAAGTAGAACGTATCGTCAACGAACCAACTGCAGCCGCTCTTGCTTACGGTTTGGACAAGACTGATAAAGAAGAAAAAATCTTGGTATTCGACCTTGGTGGTGGTACATTTGACGTCTCTATCCTTGAATTGGGTGACGGTGTCTTCGATGTATTGTCAACTGCAGGGGACAACAAACTTGGTGGTGACGACTTTGACCAAAAAATCATCGACCACTTGGTAGCAGAATTCAAGAAAGAAAACGGTATTGACTTGTCTACTGACAAGATGGCAATGCAACGTTTGAAAGATGCAGCTGAAAAAGCGAAGAAAGACCTTTCTGGTGTAACTTCAACTCAAATCAGCTTGCCATTTATCACTGCTGGTGAGGCTGGACCTCTTCACTTGGAAATGACTTTGACTCGTGCGAAATTTGACGATTTGACTCGTGACCTTGTAGAACGTACAAAAGTTCCAGTTCGTCAAGCCCTTTCAGATGCAGGTTTGAGCTTGTCAGAAATCGACGAAGTTATCCTTGTTGGTGGTTCAACTCGTATCCCAGCCGTTGTAGAAGCTGTTAAGGCTGAAACTGGTAAAGAACCAAACAAATCAGTAAACCCTGATGAAGTAGTTGCTATGGGTGCTGCCATCCAAGGTGGTGTGATCACTGGTGATGTGAAAGACGTTGTCCTTCTTGACGTAACACCATTGTCACTTGGTATCGAAACAATGGGTGGAGTCTTCACAAAACTCATCGACCGTAACACAACTATTCCAACATCTAAATCACAAGTCTTCTCAACTGCAGCAGACAACCAACCAGCCGTTGATATCCACGTTCTTCAAGGGGAACGCCCAATGGCAGCAGATAACAAGACTCTTGGACGTTTCCAATTGACAGATATCCCAGCTGCACCTCGTGGAATTCCTCAAATCGAAGTAACATTTGATATCGACAAGAACGGTATCGTGTCTGTTAAGGCCAAAGACCTTGGAACTCAAAAAGAACAAACAATTGTAATCCAATCTAACTCTGGTTTGACTGACGAAGAAATTGACCGCATGATGAAAGATGCAGAAGCAAATGCTGAAGCAGATAAGAAACGTAAAGAAGAAGTAGACCTTCGTAACGAAGTAGACCAAGCAATCTTTGCGACTGAAAAGACAATCAAGGAAACTGAAGGTAAAGGCTTCGATGCAGAACGTGATGCTGCCCAAGCTGCCCTTGATGACCTTAAGAAAGCTCAAGAAGACAACAACTTGGACGAAATGAAAGCAAAACTTGAAGCATTGAACGAAAAAGCTCAAGGACTTGCTGTTAAACTCTACGAACAAGCTGCAGCAGCACAACAAGCTCAAGCAGGAGCAGAAGGCGCACAAGCAACAGGAAACGCAGGCGATGACGTCGTAGACGGAGAGTTTACTGAAAAGTAAGATGCAAAGCCCGTTAAAACCTCACAGTGAAAATAGGAAATCTGACGCAGAAACTTTAGTTTCTAGGAAGATTTGTCTTTTTCACCAAGAGGTTAGGGCGTGCTCGATTTAGCATTACTAGTTTGATTTTTAAAACTCGAACGTCGTAATGATAAGAAGAAATCCAGAGGTTGCAACCCAGCCTCTGTTTTTCGATAAAATAGAGGATGTTGCTTATGAAAAAAGTACTTTGTGTCATTTATCCTAATTTTTCTCTTTATGAGATAGCCTCTTTAACAAGTACTTTAGCTCTGTCTTTTGACATCACGATTGATTATGTAGCTTCAGATCATTCGATGGTGGTCTCTGAGGATGGCTTGCCTTGTTTACCTACAAAAACATTGGATCAAGTACGTATAGAAGAGTATTCTTGTGTGATTTTGCCAGGAATGGTAAATATAGGGCCTGCTCTACAGGATGAGAAATTGATCTCGTTTTTGAGAAGCCTTAATGAGCAAGATATCCTAATTGCAGCCATTTCTTCAGCGCCCCTTTTATTGGCGAAAGCAGGCTTGTTGAACGAAACGAAATTTACAGGTGGAATTTGGCAAAACTTCTTTGACTATTTTGAATTTCTTCCACGTGAGAATTTCCAACCGAAAGTTCTTGTCCAAGATAAACAAATCATTACGGCTATCGGTTTTGCACATCAAGAGTTTGCAAGAAAAGTGATTTTCGGTTTAGGGTTGGCAGAGAATACGGACAACTATTTTAAAGAACAGAACGAGTATGCTGAAGAGGATTTGATATTTACTCTATCAGATGAAGAGTTTAATCAAGTAAAGCAAAGTATAGAAAACAGTCTCTAAAGATTTACATGAAAATTATAGAAAGGAACAAAGGTGTTCAGGGAATTGAACACGGGTTCCCAAATTTCTTACTCAATATAAAAGAAAGGAATTGAACCCGGCCTAAATCGAGGTTTGATTCAAAATATCAATAGAAAGGAACAAGGGTGTTCGTAACTGAACACGGGTTCCCAAATTTCTTATTCAATATAACAGAAAGGAATTGAACCCGACCTAAATTCTCGGAAAAAAGATAAATCTGTCTAGGAGCATCGCTCCAGCGTCAGATTTCCTATTTTTCAGTCGAATTTTACGGTCTTGGTATCTTGTATGAACAATACTGAATTTTATGATCGTCTGGGGGTGTCAAAAAACGCTTCGGCAGACGAGATCAAAAAGGCTTATCGTAAGCTTTCGAAAAAATATCACCCAGATATCAACAAGGAGCCTGGTGCTGAGGAAAAGTACAAGGAAGTTCAGGAAGCCTATGAGACTTTGAGTGACGACCAAAAACGTGCGGCCTATGACCAATATGGTGCGGCTGGAGCCAACGGTGGTTTTGGTGGAGCTGGTGGTTTCGGCGGTTTCGATGGGGCAGGAGGCTTCGGTGGTTTTGAGGATATTTTCTCAAGTTTCTTCGGCGGAGGCGGTGCTTCGCGCAATCCAAACGCTCCTCGCCAAGGGGATGACCTCCAATACCGTGTGAATTTGACCTTTGAAGAAGCTATTTTTGGAGCTGAAAAAGAGGTTAAGTACAATCGTGAAGCAAGCTGTAGTACATGTAATGGCTCAGGTGCTAAGCCAGGAACAAGTCCAGTTACTTGTGGACGCTGTCATGGCGCTGGTGTCATTAACGTCGATACACAAACTCCTCTTGGTATGATGCGTCGCCAAGTAACCTGTGATGTCTGTCACGGTCGCGGAAAAGAAATCAAAGATCCATGTACAACATGTCACGGAACAGGGCATGAAAAACAAGCGCATAGCGTACATGTGAAAATTCCTGCTGGTGTGGAAACTGGTCAACAAATTCGCCTAGCTGGTCAGGGTGAAGCTGGATTTAACGGTGGACCTTATGGTGACTTGTATGTAGTGGTTTCTGTGGAAGCCAGCGATAAGTTTGAACGTGAAGGAACGACTATCTTCTACAATCTCAACCTCAACTTTGTCCAAGCAGCTCTTGGTGACACAGTTGATATCCCAACTGTTCATGGTGATGTTGAATTGGTTATTCCAGAGGGAACTCAGACTGGTAAGAAATTCCGTTTACGTGGTAAGGGAGCTCCGAGCCTTCGTGGCGGTGCAGTTGGTGACCAATACGTTACCGTTAATGTCGTAACACCGACAGGCTTGAACGACCGCCAAAAAGCAGCCTTGAAAGAATTCGCAGCTGCTGGTGATTTAAAAGTCAATCCAAAGAAAAAAGGCTTTTTTGACCATATTAAAGATGCCTTTGAAGGAGAATAAAGCAAAAAGAGCCGTCGGGCTCTTTTTACTTATCTTCAGTTTCCTGTGTTTCTTTGATCACAGCTAGTCTAGTCTGGATATCCTTTTCCAAGACCTTAAACTTGTAAGTCAGGTCTTCTTGATATTCCTTGATGAGTTCTTTTTGCTGGTCGATGATTTGCAGGCTGTTTTGGATAATATCCACATCATCCTTGATAGCTTGAACGCGGTCAGTGGTATTCAAGACTTCATCTGTGATGGTTTGGCGATTTTTTGTGAGCAGATAACTTCCAGCTGCAGCTCCTGCAAATAGCAGTAGGTTGGATAATTTCATGGCAACTCCTTAGGCGTTTTTGATGGTTTCAGCGACTTGAGCAAGTTTGTCAAAGTCTGGTTCGTGGGCTATAAAATCAATCTTGAGGTCATCGTCCGCACTGTAGCGAGGCACGAGGTGAACGTGGGTATGAAAGACTGTTTGACCAGCGATTTCTTCACAGTTGGCAATGATATTCATGCCAGCAGCCTTGGTAGCTTTCATGACTTTTTGAGCTACTTTTGGTACTTGGGCAAAGAGTTGGCTGGCGCTAGTAGCATCCATTTCTAAAAGATTGCGATAGTGTTCCTTTGGCACGACCAAGGTGTGTCCTGGTGTCACTTGAGAGATATCAAGAAAGGCAAGAACCTGCTCATCTTCATATACTTTTGAAGCAGGAATTTCCCCTGCGATGATTTTACAAAAAATGCAATCTGACATAAAATCTACCTCTACTGTATTGAATTTTGATATAATATAGCTACATTATACCAGATTTGGAGAAAATATGTTAGAAATTAAAAACCTGACAGGTGGCTATGTTCATGTCCCTGTTTTGAAAGATGTGTCTTTTACCGTTGAAAGTGGACAGTTGGTCGGTTTGATTGGTCTCAATGGTGCTGGAAAATCGACGACAATCAATGAGATTATCGGTCTGTTGACACCTTATAGCGGTTCTATCAATATCAATGGCTTGACCCTGCAAGAAGATGCAACGAGCTACCGCAAGCAAATTGGCTACATTCCTGAGACACCTAGTCTGTATGAGGAATTGACCCTCAGAGAGCATATCGAAACGGTTGCTATGGCTTATGGTATTGAGCAGAAAGTGGCTTTTGAGCGAGTAGAGCCCTTGTTAAAAATGTTCCGTTTGGACCAGAAATTAGACTGGTTTCCTGTTCATTTTTCAAAAGGGATGAAGCAAAAGGTCATGATTATCTGTGCTTTTGTGGTGGATCCAAGTCTTTTCATTGTGGATGAGCCTTTCCTTGGTCTCGATCCGCTAGCTATTGCGGACTTGATTCAGCTTTTGGAAGTGGAAAAGCAAAAGGGTAAGTCCATACTCATGAGTACCCACGTGCTGGATTCGGCTGAGAAGATGTGTGATGCCTTTGTCATTCTTCACAAGGGAGAGGTGCGTGCCAAAGGCAATCTCCTACAACTGCGCGAAGCCTTTGATATGCCTGAGGCTAGTTTGAATGATATTTACTTGGCTCTGACCAAAGAGGAGGACCTATGAAAGACTTGTTTTTAAAGAGAAAGCAGGCTTTTCGTAAGGAGTGTCTTGGTTATCTGCGCTATGTTCTCAATGACCACTTTGTCTTGTTCCTGCTTGTCCTGCTGGGATTTCTAGCCTACCAGTACAGTCAACTCTTGCAACATTTTCCTGAAAATCATTGGCCTATCCTTTTGTTTGTAGGAATTACGTCTGTTTTACTTTTGCTTTGGGGAGGAATTGCCACCTATATGGAGGCTCCAGACAAGCTCTTTCTCTTGGTCGGAGAAGAGGAAATCAAACTCCATCTCAATCGTCAAACTGGCATTTCTCTAGCCTTTTGGCTCTTTGTCCAGACCCTTTTCTTGCTGTTATTTGCGCCCTTATTTTTAGCCATGGGTTATGGCTTACCTGTTTTTCTGGTCTATGTGCTTTTATTGGGGGTAGGAAAATATTTCCTCTTTCGTCAAAAGGCCAGCAAATTTTTCACGGAAACTGGACTGAACTGGGACTATGTCATTTCCCAAGAAAGTAAGCGTAAGCAAGTCTTGCTTCGTTTCTTTGCCCTCTTTACGCAGGTCAAGGGAATTTCAAACAGCGTCAAGCGTCGTGCTTATCTGGACTTTATCCTAAAGGCTGTTCAGAAGGTGCCTGGGAAGATTTGGCAAAATCTCTATCTGCGTTCTTATTTGCGAAATGGAGACCTCTTTGCTCTCAGTCTCCGTCTGCTCTTGCTTTCCATACTGGCGCAGGTTTTTATCGAGCAAGCTTGGATTGCGACAGCAGTGGTGGTTCTCTTTAACTACCTCTTGCTCTTCCAGTTGCTGGCCCTCTATCATGCCTTTGACTACCAGTATTTAACCCAACTCTTTCCACTGGACAAGGGGCAAAAGGAAAAAGGCTTACAGGCTGTAGTCCGAGGATTGACCAGTTTTGTTTTACTTGTGGAATTAGTTGTTGGGTTGATTACCTTCCAAGAAAAACTAGCACTTCTAGCCTTACTGGGAGCTGGTTTAGTTTTACTAGTCTTGTACTTACCTTATCAGGTAAAACGTCAGATGCAGGACTAACATTGCCTATATGACACTAAAAAAGAAGTTGAGTTCAGTTTGTCTCAACTTCTTTTATTTTCTACAAGATAATGGTTGGTCCGTAGAGACTCAACTTGGTCTTGACCTGGTCAAAGTGGAAGCGGTCATAGGCCCGCCAAGCGGCACGAGTTGGAGCATCTGGATCAAGAGCGCTGAGTCCCATGAGAAGACTGGAAGTCTGGTAAAATTTTTCCAGTTCAATCAAAACTCGATTATCCACTGTCTCAGCCTTGGCTAGAAAACTAAGAATAGAGTTTAATTGCTCCTGAAAGCGGACGTCGTCAGCGGTTGCCTGTTTGCATGCTTGGTAGGCTTTGTTTAAGTCAGTAATCAAAGTCTGAGCTCTTTTGATAGGGTCTGTATCTGTCATGAGAATTCCTCCTTTAATCTGGGTGCCAGTCTTGATTCTAGCAATTGTGTTTTGATACTGTCAGTTTATCACTTTTATCTCCTTTTTAGCCTTCAAATCTTTAATTGTTCTTGAAATTTCCTGAATGGTACTGTTAAGATTTTATGATAAAATAGTTGTAAGATTATCATGCTTATTTGAGGAACAAGATACCCTTCAGGAGCGTTGAAGGCCTGTTTAGGATTTGGTGGACTTGTATCATAGTATTTTTGCTATTCTCTTTTTAGGAAGAAATCGAAACAAGGAGAGTAAGAAGATGAGAATATTTGTTTTAGAAGATGATTTTTCCCAACAGACTAGGATTGAAACGACGATTAAGAAACTTTTGAAAGAACATCATATCATTCACAGCTCTTTTGAGGTCTTTGGCAAGCCAGACCAACTGCTGGCAGAGGTGCATGAGAAGGGGGCGCATCAGCTATTCTTTTTGGATATTGAGATTCGAAATGAGGAGATGAAAGGTCTAGAGGTGGCTAGAAAGATTCGGGATTGGGATCCGTATGCCTTGATTGTCTTTGTGACGACTCACTCGGAGTTTATGCCTCTGTCCTTTCGCTACCAAGTGTCAGCTTTGGACTACATTGATAAGACCTTGTCAGCAGAGGAGTTTGAATCTCGTATCGAGACAGCTCTCCTCTATGCCAATAGTCAAGACAGTAAAAGTCTGGCGGAAGATTGCTTTTACTTTAAATCAAAATTTGCTCAATTCCAGTATCCGTTTAAAGAGGTTTATTATCTCGAAACATCGCCCAGAGCCCATCGTGTTATTCTCTATACCAAGACAGACAGGTTGGAATTTACGGCGAGTTTAGAGGAGGTTTTCAAGCAGGAACCTCGTCTCTTGCAGTGCCATCGCTCTTTTCTGATTAATCCTGCCAATGTGGTGCGTTTGGATAAGAAAGAAAAACTTCTTTACTTTCCCAATGGTGGAAGTTGTATGATAGCGCGTTATAAGGTCAGGGAAGTGTCTGAGGCTATCAATGACTTACACTGAGCTAGGAGAGTTTATGAACATTGCTTGGATATTGTTGTATTTTCTTGTTATTAATGGACTAGAAATTGTCATTTTCTTTAAGGTAGATGGAATTGGTCTCACTTTTGAGAGGATTTTTAAAGCTTTTCTTTTGAAATTTCTTCTAGGGGCCATTTTTGCGACTTTTCAATTTTTGGATGTAAGTGAATATTTGTCCTATTTTATAGAACCTTTGTTCGGTATATGTCTATCTTTCTTACTGTTAAGAGGGCTTCCTAAAAAACTCCTTTTCTTTTATGGTCTCTTTCCAATTGTATTGATGGATCTCTTTTACAGAAGTGTTTCCTATTTTGTGTTTCCGTTTTTGGGGCAAGGGATTGTAGATGGAGATGGAAATCCTCTCTTTTTGTTGATTATGCTATTCGTTTGCTTCATAGTATTAGTCTTTTTGAAATGGTTGGACTATGATTTTACTAGATTGAGAAAGGAGTTTCTCGATAAAGGTTTTCAACAGTCCCTGACTAAGATTAACTGGATAATGGGGGCTTACTTTCTAGTCATGGAAAATCTGTCTTACTTTGAATATGCATACGATATCCAATCAAAGACTGTTCGCCATCTCATCCTAGTTTTTTACCTCCTCTTTTTTATGGGGATTGTCAAGAAATTGGATACCTATTTGAAGGAAAAACTCCATGAGAGATTGGACCAAGAGCAGGCCTTGCGCTACAGAGATATGGAACGCTATAGTCGGCATATAGAGGAACTTTACAAGGAAGTCCGGAGTTTTCGCCATGACTACACCAACCTCTTGACCAGCTTACGTCTGGGCATTGAAGAGGAGGATATGGAGCAGATAAAAGAGGTCTATGACTCGGTCTTAAAGGATTCTAGTGAAAAATTGCAGGACAATAAATATGACCTGGGCAGATTGGTGAATGTTCGAGACCGTGCCCTCAAAAGTCTTCTAGCAGGGAAATTTCTAAAAGCCAGAGATAAGAAGATTGTCTTTAATGTCGAAGTTCCTGAGGAGATTCAGGTAGAGGGGATGAGCTTGCTTGATTTTCTAACCATTGTGTCTATCCTTTGTGACAATGCTATTGAAGCTAGTGTAGAAGCCTGTCAACCTCATGTTTCAATCGCCTTTTTAAAAAATGGGGCACAGGAGACCTTTATCATCGAAAATTCCATCAAAGAAGAGGGCATCGATATTTCTGAAATCTTCTCCTTTGGAGCAAGTTCTAAAGGGGAGGAGAGAGGAGTTGGTCTCTATACCGTCATGAAAATTGTGGAAAGCCATCCTAATACCAGTCTAAATACCACCTGTCAAAATCAAGTCTTTCGTCAGGTTTTAACGATTCACTCGATGTCGGTTGATGATTAGAAGACTTGTGGAAAGAAGTACTGCCTGCAGTCATCGATTAAAATACTATAGTATATGAGGTGTTCTATATGAATAAGAAATCCTTTTTTATCATCTGTTCTACGTTGATTATAGCATCGAATCTTCTCATGATTTCGGTGGTGAACAAGGGAGAAGAAACAGGGAGCAACCTGTTTGTGATTGCTATAGCCTGTGTTATGTTACCATCATTCTTATATGCGGTTGAGAACCGAATGGCTTCTTTAATTCGGACAGAGTCAGTAGCTTTACTCTTATTAACAGTATTGTCTTTAGTCCGTCTTGTCAACAGAATAGAGAGGACGCCTGAAATTCTCAACATTATCATTACCCTCCTGGTTTTGGCAAGTGGGACAGCCTGTATCCTTGTTGCAATTATGAGAATATATGAGAACAGACGGAAGTGAGGGGAATGGTTTTCTATTTTGTATTTTCACATTGTCAAGTTCCCTTAGGGCAAGTATGTTTTTCATGCTTGCTTTTTAAATTTTTTACAATTCAAGATGTTTTGATGACCATTTATGATTTGGATGGAAAATTTTAAAAAATAGTAGTATACTAATCTTATTAAGGTTGTAATAGGACGAAAGTAAAAAGAGGTATTCCTCGTGAATGCAAAAACAATGTTACAATTGGCTATTATAGTTGCTTAAAGGCTTGAGCTTGTATGTAGAGGAGCTGTACTTGGAGGTAATTATGGATTTCAAAAGTTTTCTTATTGCTTTTGTTGTTAGTATGTTTGTTTCTTTTATTACTTCTTTAATTAGGAAAAAATTTTTAAAATCTCCAAAGAAGAATAAAGATAGATCTAATTAGATAAAGAGATTTTTTATCGCTAGTTTAATCTACAGGGGAGTTTCTTTAATATTGTTTCGCCTGTCAAAATGATATGTGATAGCAGGAAAAAAATCTAAAAATTAAGTTGGTATCAATATGGTGTAAAGGGCAAGTATGTTTTTCATGCTTGCTTTTTTAATTTTTTACAATTCAAGATGTTTTGATGACCATTTATGATTTGAGTGTTCCAAGGATAAAATGAGTGCTATACTAGCAGTGTAAAGGTTGAAGTTCAACTAAGATAAAGCATACATTTAGGAGGAAATTTTATGAAGAAAAAAATACTGATTATTTTCGTTCTATATCTGATCATGTCTATCCTTCTTTATCCGCTTAGGGAGAGTATTTGGTATCATCTATTTTATACCATAGCCTATATGATTGCGGTTGTGATCTATTTTGCTTTAACTAAAAAGAAAGGAGCAAAGAAATGAAAGCTTTTCTTGCTAAAAAACGGAACATCTTCCTTACGAGATTGTTCCTAGGTCAGTTGCCTTTACTTGTTTCTACTTATCTATTTCTATCTCGTCAGTTTTTAAATTTTTCCTTAATTTTTCAATTTCTTTTAGTGGTTATTAACTTGGCATCTATTTTGGTTACTGTTTACCTCACTAGGGAAATGAGGATAAGAGAATTTGAAGATGATGATTTGGTTAGTCCTAGAACCAATCAACTTATGTATATCGGCTTGATAGGTTTTATGTCTATTATTTGTTTGTATAGAGGTATCACAGCGGGAGAATCCTATCAACAATTAATTGCCTATATTGGCGCTATTCTCTGCTTTATCATCATGCTTCTGCTCATTTGGGGCTTGAAGTATTATAAAAAGTAGGGAAGAACTTTCTTCTTAATCTGCGACTAGTATATAGTCTGGCAAGAGGAGGTTATCATGTATAAACACTTATTTTTCCTAGATTCCAAAACCTTAGACTGGTTGACACCTTATATTCTGGTCTTGGCTTCTGACACCATTGCCTTTAATGTTTTTGTGTTAACCTTTGTATCTGCGGTGGTCTTTAATTCCCTAAATTCCATGCTAGCTTTAATGGCTATATTCTTAGGGGGTGGTTATGTGGTCGGATTTTGGTTACTCAAATGGTTTGTTTTGGAAAGGTTAGAGCTTAAGGATGACTTGTAGGGAAGTTTGTTTGTTGAGGAGGATAGTTTTATGGCCATTTTCAATAAGTGCCATGCCTTATTTTTGGGATTTTTAGTATTTGCAATCATTGGTACAGCGGGATATTCCGTCAATCAAGGGGATTATTTTCAACACCAGTACACATTCATTATTATAAAGAGTCTCTTGCTTTTCCTTAGTTTTGGCTATGCGAAATGGTTTGACATGATTTCTTTTGGGATGTTAAGCAGGAAACAACTCTTGCTGTTCATTGGAATTTTTCTTCTCACTGTGCTTGTAAGTATTAGCTATCATGCTTTTTTCTCAGTTGTTTCTGGTGCTTCGGATCAACACCTTGAGGAAGCTAGTAAAGGACTTTCGCTTTCCTTTATTGTTAGTGCTACAGTTTTGGCACCTATCCAGGAGGAATTCATGCTTAGAGGGCTTCTTCAAGGTGCAGTTTTTGATAATTCTTGGCTGGGGCTTGTACTGACTTCCTCTCTCTTTTCTTTCATGCATGAACCTTATGATATTCCTTCGTTTTGCTATTATCTTTTCGGGGGCTTGTTGCTGGGCTTTGCTTATAAAAAGAGCCAGAATTTGTGGGTTTCTACTCTAGTCCATATGTTTTACAACAGTTTACCACTTTTAACTTAAACTCAATGAAAATTAAAGAGCAAACTAGGAAACTAGCCGCAGGTTGCTCAAAAGAGTATTTTGAGGTTGTGGATAGAACTGACGAAGTCAGTAACCATACCTATGGCAAGGCGACGTTGACGTGGTTTGAAGAGGTTTTCGAAGAGTATAAAATGGTTTGTTTTGGAAAGACTAGAGTTAAAGGATGACTTGTAGGGAAGTCTGTTTGTTGAGGAGGATAATTTTATGAAGTTTTTTGATAAATTTCATGCCTTTTGTTTTGGATTTTTAGTACTACTAATCGTCATTACAGTTCCTTATACGATTAACCACGGGGATTTTTTTCAAAATGAATCTGAATTGATTATTGTAAGTCTTCTTGTAACCTCGCTGAGTGTTGCTTATGCTAGAAAGTTTGAAATGATTTCTTTTGGGATGTTAAGCAAGAAAGACCTTTTGCTTTTCATTGCAATCTTTCTTCTAAGTGTACTTGAGACGCTGGTTTATATTCATTTCTTCGCTGTTTCTTCTGGCGCGGGAGTTCAACACTTGGCGGAAGTCAGCAGAGGAATTTCTCTGTCTTTGATTTTGACTTCCTCAGTTTTTGGTCCCATCCAGGAGGAACTCATTTTCAGAGGACTTCTTCAAGGTGCCGTTTTTGACAATTCTTGGTTAGGGCTTGTGCTAACTTCCTCTCTCTTTTCTTTCATGCATGGACCTTCTAATGTCCCTTCGTTTATTTTTTATCTACTTGGGGGCTTGTTGCTGGGCTTTGCTTATAAAAAGAGCCAAAACTTATGGGTTTCTACTCTAGTCCACATGTTTTACAACAGTTGGCCACTCTTATATTATTTATAAAAATTATGAAAAGGTAAGTAGGAGATTGTGCTTACCTTTTTCTTTCTATAATGATACCCAAGCCAATCTAGAGGCTTTTCTTTGAGAATCGGGTGTGGAGCGGTTGACGAATAGCCCAAAAACTAGTAGAATAGTAAGGAAACTTTATACGGAGGAAAGAAATGGATTTGGGTGATAATGAGCTAACACTGACTCCCATACCTGGGAAAAGTGGCAAGGCTTATATGGGTAGCTATCCTGATGGGAAGCGCATCTTTGTAAAAATGAACACCTCTCCAATCCTACCTGGTCTAGCTAGAGAACAAATTGCTCCACAATTATTATGGAGTCGCCGTTTGGCAGATGGGCGTGATATGTGTGCTCAAGAATGGTTGACAGGCAAGATATTGACCCCCTATGATATGAATCGTAAACAAATCGTCAATATTTTAACCCGTCTTCATCGCTCACGTCCGTTGATGACACAGTTGAGTCGTTTGGGGTATGCCATGGAAACACCTGTAGATTTACTGCAGTCTTGGCAGGAAACTGCTCCAGATGCTTTGCGTAAAAATCATTTTATCAGTGAAGTGATGGCTGATTTACGTCAGACTATTCCAGGATTTAGAGAGGACCATGCGACCATTGTCCATGGAGATGTACGACATAGTAATTGGATTGAGACAGACAGTGGCTTGATTTATTTGGTGGATTGGGATTCGGTTCGTTTGACCGACCGCATGTTTGATGTGGCCCATATGCTCTGTCATTATATTCCAGAACATCAGTGGAAGGAATGGTTGACCTACTACGGTTACAAGTACAATCAAACAGTATTAAGTAAATTGTATTGGTACGGTCAGTTCTCTTATTTGAGCCAGATTTCCAAGTATTATATGAACCAAGATTTAGAAAATGTCAATCGGGAGATCCATGGCTTGCGTCACTTCCGAGACAAGTATGGAAAGAGAAGATGAGAGTTAGAAATCGTAAAGGGGCGACAGAATTACTAGAGGCAAATCCCCAGTATGTGGTCCTCAATCCCTTGGAAGCCAAGGGGAAATGGCGGGACTTGTTTGGCAATGATAATCCCATTCATGTGGAAGTTGGAAGTGGAAAGGGTGCTTTTGTTTCAGGTATGGCTAAGCAAAACCCTGACATCAACTATATCGGGATTGATATTCAAAAGTCTGTTTTGAGCTACGCTTTGGACAAGGTGCTTGAAGTTGGAGTGCCTAACATCAAGCTCTTGTGGGTAGATGGTTCTGACTTGACCGACTACTTTGAAGACGGTGAGATTGATCGTTTGTATCTGAACTTTTCAGATCCATGGCCGAAAAAACGCCATGAAAAGCGTCGTTTGACCTACAAAACCTTCTTGGATACCTTCAAACGTATCTTGCCTGAAAATGGAGAAATTCATTTCAAGACGGATAACCGTGGCTTGTTTGAGTACAGCCTAGTGAGCTTTTCTCAGTATGGCATGAAGCTCAATGGTATCTGGCTAGACTTACATGACAGTGATTTTGAAGGCAATGTCATGACAGAATACGAGCAAAAATTCTCCAACAAGGGGCAAGTTATCTACCGAGTTGAGGCTCAGTTTTAATCTAAAGAGATTTCAAAAAACTGTTTCGCACTCAAAAAGTTATCATATATTCTAAGGATTTAGTTCTGTATTGCACAGAATTAGGTCCTTTTAGTTTGATTTCAAAACGGTTGGTTTTTGCTAAGTGTGTATTTGCGGCCAGATAAGTGGTATAATGAAAAGGTTATGAGAAATAGTATAAATCCTTTTGTATTCTATCTTTTCTTTTTCCTTGTGATAGTTGGTTTGATTTTTTCTGATTATCAACAACATAGACAAGTAGAGGTGCAAGCAGAAACAGAGGCCCAAGTAGAAAAAACTGAGACAACTATTGAAACCAGTGAAGGAGAGGAAAATAAGGTTATCGAAGACAGATTGGCCACGATGACCTTGGAGGAGAAAGTAGGACAATTATTTTGGGCCAGAGTTCCTTCTAATCATCAGATAGAAGATCTTCAATCCTATCATTTGTCTGGGTATATCTTATTTGGCAGAGATTTTGAGGGACGAAGCATAGAGGATTTAAAGGCTTTGACAAAGGACTACCAAGCTGCTGCCAAGATTCCTTTATTGATTGGTTCAGATGAAGAAGGAGGGACAGTGACTCGTATCAGTTCGATTTTAGAAACTCCTTTCCGATCTCCTAGGGCACTTTATCAGCAAGGGGGAATGGAGGCGGTGCTTTCTGATACGAAGCAGAAGGCAGAGTTACTAAAATCTGTTGGCATCAATGCTGGCCTTTTCCCGGTTGCGGATCTTGCAAGGGACCAGTCAGCCTTCATTTATGATCGAACGATTGGACAAGATGTCCAAACAACTGCAAGCTATGTTCAGCAGGTCGTAGAAGAACTTAAAAAGAGTAAGGTTGGGTCAACCTTGAAACATTTTCCAGGATATGGAGATAATGGAGATAGTCATACCGCTATTATCCAAGACAACCGTTCTCTGGATGAATTAAGACAAGCAGATTTTCTTCCCTTTCAAGCTGGGATAGATGCAGGGGCAGATAGTGTCTTAGTCTCTCACAATATCTTATCTAAAATTGACACGGTGCCATCATCTATCTCACCGAAAATCACTGACCTTCTTCGGAAGGAACTGCATTTCAAAGGTGTCATTATGACAGATGATTTTGATATGGCAGGAATAGCCGATTTTGTCAGTCAGGACGAGGCTGCTTTTCAAGTGATTGTAGCTGGAAATGACCTGATTCTAGGGTCTTCATATCAAACCCAGATTCCTTATCTATTAAAGAAAATTTCCTCTGGAGAACTGACAGAAGAGCGTATTGATGAGTCTGTGAGACGTATTTTAACTTGGAAATACGACTTAGGATTATTAGGAGAGGCGCAGTAAGTCTTGTAAGCCTAGACAAAAAGCTTCAAGGTTAAATCCTTGCAGGTTAGCTTGATTTGTGTTATACTTGTAGCAAGAATATGAAAAGTGAGGCGGGGAAATATCTTCGCCTCTTGCTTATGAGGAGGTGGACGCAATCGCAACAATCGTAGAATTAGTCAGAGAAGTTGTAGAACCTGTCATAGAAGCACCTTTCGAACTCGTGGATATCGAGTATGGAAAGATTGGCAGTGACATGATTCTCAGTATTTTTGTAGATAAACCTGAAGGAATTACCTTGAACGACACGGCAGACTTGACAGAAATTATCAGTCCTGTCCTAGACACCATCAAGCCAGATCCCTTCCCAGAACAATATTTCCTAGAAATCACCAGTCCAGGCTTGGAACGTCCTTTGAAAACCAAGGATGCCGTAGCTGGAGCGGTTGGGAAATACATCCATGTCGGGCTCTACCAAGCCATCGATAAGCAAAAAGTCTTTGAAGGAACTCTGTTGGCCTTTGAAGAGGACGAGTTGACCATGGAATATATGGACAAGACGCGTAAGAAAACCGTCCAAATTCCATACAGTTTAGTATCAAAAGCACGTTTAGCAGTTAAATTATAGAAAAAGAAAGGATAGCTTTTGAGGATTCAAAAGTGAAGAAAACATGAGTAAAGAAATGCTAGAGGCCTTCCGCATTTTGGAAGAAGACAAGGGAATCAAAAAAGAAGATATCATCGACGCAGTAGTAGAGTCGCTTCGTTCCGCTTATCGCAGACGCTATGGTCAATCAGACAGCGTAGCTATTGACTTTAACGAAAAAACAGGTGACTTTACAGTTTATACTGTCCGTGAAGTGGTTGATGAAGTATTTGATAGCCGTTTGGAAATCAGCTTGAAAGACGCTCTTGCCATTAATTCAGCCTATGAACTTGGTGACAAAATCAAGTTTGAAGAAGCACCTGCTGAGTTTGGTCGTGTAGCAGCTCAATCTGCCAAACAAACCATCATGGAAAAAATGCGCAAGCAAACACGTGCCATCACTTACAATACTTACAAAGAACATGAGCAAGAAATCATGTCTGGTACAGTAGAACGCTTTGACAACCGCTTTATCTATGTCAATCTCGGTAGCATCGAAGCCCAATTGTCAAAACAAGACCAAATTCCTGGTGAAGTTTTTGCTTCTCATGATCGTATCGAAGTGTATGTCTACAAGGTTGAAGACAACCCTCGCGGTGTCAACGTCTTTGTTAGCCGTAGCCATCCAGAAATGATCAAACGCTTGATGGAGCAAGAAATTCCAGAAGTTTATGATGGAACTGTTGAAATCATGAGCGTGGCTCGAGAAGCTGGTGACCGTACTAAGGTTGCCGTTCGTAGCCATAATCCAAACGTAGACGCTATCGGTACAATCGTTGGACGCGGCGGAGCGAATATCAAGAAGATTACTAGCAAGTTCCACCCAGCACGTTACGATGCCAAGAGCGACCGTATGGTGCCAATCGAAGAAAACATAGACGTTATCGAGTGGGTAGCAGATCCAGCTGAATTTATCTACAATGCCATCGCTCCTGCTGAAGTTGACCAAGTTATCTTTGATGAAAACGACAGCAAACGTGCCTTGGTGGTTGTTCCTGATAACAAGCTTTCTCTTGCCATCGGTCGTCGTGGGCAAAACGTTCGCTTGGCAGCTCACTTGACTGGTTACCGTATCGATATCAAGTCTGCTAGCGAATTTGAAGCCATGGAAGAAGCTGGTTCGGTAGATTTGGAAGCAGAAAACGATACTGTAGAAGAATAAAAGCTGCTAGAGGAGGGAAAGATGAAAACGAGAAAAATCCCTTTGCGCAAGTCTGTTGTGTCCAATGAAGTGATTGATAAGCGTGATTTGCTCCGCATTGTCAAGAACAAGGAAGGACAAGTCTTTATCGATCCGACAGGCAAGGCCAATGGCCGTGGCGCTTATATCAAGCTAGACAATAAAGAAGCCCTAGAGGCGAAAAAGAAGAAGGTCTTTAACCGTAGCTTTGACATGGAAGTAGAAGAAAGCTTTTATGACGAGTTGATTGCTTATGTGGATCATAAAGTAAAAAGAAGAGAGTTAGGACTTGAATAAGCAAAAGATAAGCAATCTCTTGGGACTTGCTCAGCGAGCAGGGCGGATCATATCGGGTGAAGAATTGGTCGTTAAAGCCATTCAAGATGGCAAGGCCAAGTTGGTCTTTCTAGCTCATGATGCTGGACCCAATCTGACCAAGAAGATTCAAGATAAAAGTCATTATTATCAAGTAGAAATTGTAACCGTGTTTTCAACACTGGAATTAAGCATAGCAGTCGGGAAATCGAGAAAGGTTTTGGCTGTAACAGATGCTGGATTTACAAAGAAAATGAGGTCTCTTATGGAATAGAAGAGGAGGACATGATTTGTCTAAGAAAAGATTGTACGAAATCGCAAAAGAACTTGGAAAAGAAAGTAAGGAAGTTGTAGCGCGTGCAAAAGAGTTGGGCTTGGATGTGAAAAGCCACTCATCAAGTGTGGAAGAAGCTGTCGCTGCAAAAATCGCTGCCAGCTTTAAGTCCGCAGCTGCTCCGAAAGAAGAAGCAAAACCTGCAGCACCAAAAGCAAGTGCAGAAAAGAAAGCCGAAAAATCTGAGCCAGCTAAACCAGCTGTAGCTAAGGAAGAGGCAAAACCTGCTGAGCCAGTCGCTCCTAAAGCAGAAAAAGCAGCGGCTAAACCGCAAAGCCGTAATTTCAAGGCTGAGCGTGAAGCCCGTGCCAAAGAGCAGGCAGAACGACGCAAGCAAAATAAAGGCAATAACCGTGACCAACAACAAAACGGAAACCGTCAGAAAAACGACGGCCGTAATGGTGGAAAACAAGGTCAAGGCAACCGCGATAATCGTCGCTTTAATGACCAAGCTAAGAAACAGCAAGGTCAGCAAAATCGTGGTAATGAGCGCCGTCAACAAGAGGACAAACGTCCAAATCAAGCGGCTCCACGCATTGACTTTAAAGCCCGTGCAGCAGCCCTAAAAGCAGAGCAAAATGCAGAGTACGCACGTTCAAGCGAGGAACGCTTCAAGCAGTATCAGGCTGCTAAAGAAGCCTTGGCTCAAGCTAACAAACGCAAGGAACCAGAGGAAATCTTTGAAGAAGCGGCTAAGTTAGCTGAACAAGCGCAACAAGCACAGCAAGTTCAAGCAGTGGTTGAAGTCGTCCCTGAGAAAAAAGAACCTGCAGTGGATACACGTCGTAAAAAACAAGCTCGACCAGACAAAAATCGTGACGATTATGATCACGAAGAAGATGGTCCTAGAAAACAACAAAAGAATCGAAGTAGTCAAAATCAAGTGAGAAATCAAAAGAATAGTAACTGGAATAACAATAAGAAGAACAAAAAAGGCAATAACAAGAACAACCGTAATCAGGCTCCAAAACCTGTTACAGAGCGTAAATTCCATGAATTGCCAACAGAATTTGAGTATACAGATGGTATGACTGTTGCGGAAATCGCAAAACGTATCAAACGTGAACCAGCTGAAATCGTTAAGAAACTCTTTATGATGGGTGTTATGGCAACACAAAACCAATCTTTGGATGGGGAAACAATTGAACTCCTCATGGTGGATTATGGTATCGAAGCCAAACAAAAGGTTGAAGTGGATAATGCCGACATCGAACGTTTCTTTGTCGAAGATGGTTATCTTAATGAAGATGAATTGGTTGAGCGTCCACCAGTTGTAACTATCATGGGACACGTTGACCACGGTAAAACAACCCTCTTGGATACCCTTCGTAACTCTCGCGTCGCGACAGGTGAAGCAGGTGGTATCACTCAGCATATCGGTGCCTACCAAATCGTTGAGAATGGCAAGAAGATTACCTTTCTTGATACACCAGGACACGCGGCCTTTACCTCTATGCGTGCGCGTGGTGCATCTGTTACCGATATTACCATCTTGGTTGTAGCGGCTGACGACGGGGTTATGCCTCAAACTATCGAAGCCATCAACCACTCAAAAGCGGCCAACGTTCCAATTATCGTAGCCATCAACAAGATTGATAAACCAGGTGCCAACCCAGAACGTGTTATCGGTGAATTGGCAGAGCATGGAGTTATGTCAACGGCTTGGGGTGGAGATTCTGAATTTGTTGAAATCTCGGCTAAATTCAATCAAAACATTGAAGAATTGTTGGAAACAGTCCTTCTTGTGGCTGAAATCCAAGAACTCAAGGCAGACCCAACAGTTCGTGCTATTGGTACAGTTATCGAAGCACGCTTGGATAAAGGAAAAGGTGCGGTCGCAACCCTTCTTGTTCAACAAGGTACCTTGAATGTCCAAGATCCAATCGTTGTCGGAAATACCTTCGGTCGTGTTCGTGCTATGACTAATGACCTTGGTCGTCGTGTTAAGGTTGCAGGCCCATCAACACCAGTTTCTATCACAGGTTTGAATGAAGCGCCGATGGCGGGTGACCACTTTGCCGTTTACGAAGATGAAAAATCTGCGCGTGCAGCCGGTGAAGAGCGTGCCAAACGTGCCCTCATGAAACAACGCCAAGCTACTCAACGTGTCAGCCTTGAAAACCTCTTTGATACGCTTAAAGCTGGTGAACTTAAGTCAGTTAACGTTATCATCAAGGCCGACGTACAAGGTTCTGTTGAAGCCCTTTCTGCCTCACTTCAAAAAATCGATGTGGAAGGTGTCAAAGTGACCATCGTCCACTCAGCAGTCGGTGCCATCAACGAATCTGACGTAACCCTTGCCGAAGCTTCAAATGCTTTCATCGTTGGTTTCAACGTACGCCCTACACCACAAGCTCGTCAACAAGCAGAAGCTGACGATGTAGAAATCCGTCTCCACAGCATTATCTATAAGGTTATCGAAGAGATGGAAGAAGCTATGAAAGGGATGCTTGATCCAGAATTCGAAGAAAAAGTTATCGGTGAAGCAGTTATTCGTGAAACCTTCAAGGTGTCTAAAGTGGGAACTATCGGTGGATTCATGGTTATCAACGGTAAGGTTACCCGTGACTCTAAAGTTCGTGTTATCCGTGACGGTGTTGTTATCTATGATGGCGAACTCGCAAGCTTGAAACACTACAAAGACGACGTCAAAGAAGTTACAAATGGTCGTGAAGGTGGATTGATGATTGACGGCTACAATGATATCAAGACTGATGATGTGATTGAGGCTTATGTCATGGAAGAAATCAAACGATAATAGAGAAACGATAGCCAATTTGACTCGTCGTCAACAGCGCCTTGATGAACCTCAGTTCTATCTAAGGCTTGTTTCCTAGATTCAAATGGCTCTAGTTCCTCTATCTAATAAAAATAGCTAGGTCTGCTGGCCTAGCTTTTGGTTCAAAGTAGAGAAAGGAATATCATGGCAAATCATTTCCGTACGGATCGTGTGGGCATGGAAATCAAGCGTGAAGTCAATGAGATTTTGCAAAAGAAAGTCCGTGATCCGCGTGTCCAAGGCGTGACCATCACAGATGTTCAGATGCTAGGTGACTTGTCTGTTGCCAAGGTTTACTACACCATTTTGAGTAACCTTGCTTCAGATAACCAGAAAGCTCAAATCGGGCTTGAAAAAGCGACTGGTACCATCAAACGTGAACTTGGTCGCAATTTGAAATTGTACAAAATTCCAGATTTGACCTTCGTCAAAGACGAATCCATCGAATATGGGAATAAGATTGACGAAATGCTACGCAATCTGGATAAGAACTAAAGAAGAGGGGCAACCCTCTTTTTTGTTGGGGAAGAGGCAATAAAAGATGCTGGCGGAATCTTTCTAGAGTTAAATATTATTAAAAAGCTTTATAAAATTTAGATAGTGTGATATTATGAAATAAAGACACAAGAGGAAGAGGTATTTATATGGCTGAACAAGACTTAGCTATGCAAGTATTACAACAAGTGGTAAAACTACCAGTTGTTAAGGTTGATCGTTCGAAATTTTTAGTGGATAAGTTTTCCAAAGAATTGGATCCACAGGACATTCCTACCTTATTAGAACAAGGCCCAACGTCTCTCTTATCTCAAGAAACCTTAGATCGAGTGGCTAATGCCTGCATTAGG
Organism: uncultured Streptococcus sp.; assembly: GCF_963518475.1. Lineage (GTDB taxonomy): Bacteria > Bacillota > Bacilli > Lactobacillales > Streptococcaceae > Streptococcus. Next base: position 129,556 of record NZ_CAUQJA010000001.1, read on the forward strand.
GATAATGTTTTATTGGCGAGTGGAACCTCTGTTTTGGCAGGGTTACCTGGAGGGATTGCTATGGCGATTACCATTCCAGCTGATGTGGCTCAATTTTATGGTTTCTCTCTGAAATTGGCTCAAGAATTAGGTTATATTTATGGTTATGAGGATCTTTGGGCTTCACGCGAGGAGTTGAGTGAAGATGCTCAAAATACCCTCTTGCTTTATCTAGGCGTCATGTTGGGGGTAAATGGAACCGCTGCTTTGCTACGTGCAGGCGGTATAACAATTGCCAAACAGGTAATGAAAACAGTACCTAATAAAGCTTTAACGAAGACGCTTTGGTACCCTATTTTGAAAAAAGTCTTAAGAATATTTGGTGTGAATCTTACCAAGGGAGGGTTGGCCAAAGGAATGGGGAAATTCATACCTATCTTGGGAGGTATCATTTCAGGTGGTTTAACCTTTGCAACTATGAAACCGATGGGTGAAAGCTTGCAGAAAGAATTGTCCAAACTAGTCAATTATAGTGAAGTTCAATATCAAGAAGATGTTGAAACAATCCGAAAAGAGGCTGAAATAATCGAGGGTGAGTGAGATGAATCCTATCAAAGCTTTTGCTAAAATTTACGGTAATTACTTTTTGACCATGCAAGGTGTAAAAGTAATGAAAACGATAAAGAAAGATGATAATGTTGTTGTCAGTCTGGGGAAACTCTTTATTGCAGACAAGTTGATGGATACGGCTCAGTGGCTCATCAAGCCAGAGGAGAGAGAATGAAATTTTTTTTGGGTCTTCTTGCCATTATTTTTATCAAACCGATTATTGGAATTGTGAAATTCCTATGGATGATCATCTCTTTTGCAGTCCAATTGCTGTTTTACAAGATATTATTTAAGCTATTGGATTGGCTCTTTAAACTTTTTTAGTCCGTAATTCAAATCTCAGAGAACTAGCAAGTCTTGTACTGCTAGTTTTTTAATCTCTTTCCATATGGTATAATATAAGCAGTAAAATCATTTTAGAAGATTCAGTGGAGGTCGTCATGGACAATATCATCGATGTGTCAATTCCTGTTGCAGAAGTGGTGGATAAGCATCCAGAAGTCTTGGAAATCCTAGTAGAGCTCGGTTTTAAACCACTTGCTAATCCCTTGATGCGCAACACAGTCGGTCGCAAAGTATCGCTTAAGCAGGGTTCTAAGCTTGAAGGAACTCCTATGGATAAGATTGTTTGCACGCTGGAAGCAAATGGCTACGAAGTGATTGGATTAGACTAATGGCAGACGAACGGATTTATGTCCTACGGGATATTTTGTTAGAATTGCACAATGGTGCCTCTCCTGAGTCGGTTCAGGAGCGCTTTGATGCGACCTTTACAGGTGTTTCAGCCATCGAGATTTCCCTTATGGAGCACGAGCTGATGAACTCAGACTCAGGTGTCACCTTTGAAGATGTCATGGAACTCTGTGACGTCCATGCCAATCTTTTTAAAAATGCTGTTAAGGGTGTCGAAGTTGCAGATACCGAGCACCCTGGCCACCCAGTTCGGATCTTCAAGGATGAAAATCTGGCTCTCCGCGCTGCCTTGATTCGCATTCGTAGATTGTTAGATACTTATGAGTCTATGGAAGACGAGGAAATGCTGGCAGAGATGCGCAAGGGTTTGGTCCGTCAAATGGGCCTTGTCGGTCAATTTGATATCCATTACCAGCGCAAGGAAGAACTCTTCTTTCCTATCATGGAGCGCTATGGACACGATTCACCTCCTAAAGTTATGTGGGGAGTGGATGACCAGATTAGGGAACTCTTTCAGACAGCCCTAGCGACAGCCAAGTCACTACCAGAAGTGTCTATTGGCAGTGTAAAAGAAGATTTTGAAGCTTTTGCGACAGAGTTTGAAAGTATGATTTTCAAGGAAGAGTCTATCCTTCTCATGATTCTCCTTGAGTCCTTCACTCAGGATGACTGGCTTCAGATTGAGGAGGAGAGTGATGCCTATGGCTATGCCATCATCCGTCCGTCTGAGAAATGGGTGCCAGAAAGACAGAGTTTTGTTGAGGAAAAGAGCACAGAGGAGCCTATTCAGCTAGAAACGGCAAAGGGGCAAGTTCAGCAAGTTATCGATACGCCAGAAGGCCAGTTCACCATTACCTTTACCCCTAAGGAAAAGGAAGCAGTGATGGACCGCTATAGTCAACAGGCTTTTGGCAATGGCTATCTCTCGGTCGAGCAGGCTAATCTCATCCTCAATCACCTCCCTATGGAGATTACTTTTGTCAATAAAGAAGACATTTTCCAGTATTACAATGACAATACGCCAGCTGATGAGATGATTTTCAAACGGACGCCGTCCCAAGTCGGGCGTAATGTTGAACTTTGCCATCCGCCTAAGTATTTGGACAAGGTAAAGACCATCATGAAGGGGCTTCGTGAAGGAGTTAAGGACAAGTATGAAATGTGGTTCAAGTCTGAGTCGCGAGGTAAGTTTGTCCACATCACCTACGCTGCAGTCCACGATGAAGAGGGAGAATTCCAAGGTGTGTTGGAGTACGTTCAGGATATTCAGCCCTACCGTGAGATTGACACGGACTATTTCCGTGGATTAGAATAAGGAGAAAAAATGAGTTACGAACAAGAATTTATGAAGGAATTTGAAGCTTGGGTCAATACCCAGATTATGATCAATGACATGGCACACAAGGAAAGCCAAAAAGTCTACGAAGAGGATCAAGACGAGCGTGCCAAAGATGCCATGATTCGCTACGAAAGTCGCTTGGATGCTTATCAGTTCTTGCTTGGTAAGTTTGAAAACTTCAAAGCAGGCAAGGGATTCCATGATTTGCCAGAAGGCTTGTTTGGTGAGCGAAATTATTAAACGAGATAGATTCTTGATTTTTTACTAAAATCTTGATAGAATATTTATATTAAATCCTTGTCAGAGCAGGGGTTTTTTATTGAAAGGATTTTATCATGTCAAAGAAACTCAATCGTAAAAAACAATTACGAAATAGCCTCCGTCGTGCAGGTGCTTTCTCAAGTACTGTGACTAAGGTTGTAGAAGAGACAAAAAAAGTCGTAAAACGTGCAGAACAGTCAGCAAGCCAAGCTGGTAAGGCTGTTTCTAAAAAGGTTGAACAAGCAGTAGAAGCTACCAAAGAGCAAGCTCAAAAAGTAGCCAATTCTGTAGAAGATTTTGCAGCAAACTTGGGTGGACTTCCACTTGATCGTGCCAAAACTTTCTATGATGAAGGAATCAAGTCTGCTTCAGATTTCAAAAATTGGACTGAAAAAGAACTCCTTGCCTTGAAAGGAATCGGCCCAGCTACCATCAAGAAATTGAAAGAAAACGGCATCAAGTTCAAGTAATTTTTCTTGTGCCTTGCATTTCCGAAAAAATCTTGCTACAATAGAGCCATTAGAGGTGTTTTGAATCCTACATTTTACAGAAAGTGGCGGCGCTGAGAAGTCCACAAATGTGTCAAAACTGGTTGCTAATGACTGAAAAATGAAATAATATTGTCTTTTTATTTTAAAGACGAGAGTTGCGGGCAACTGCCCGAAATTGGGTGGTACCGCGGATAAACACATTCGTCCCTGTCATGTAGATGGCAGGGCTTTTCTTTTGTGTCTTAGTCAAAGGGGGTTGTTATGAAGCAATCTTTTAAAACAAGTAAACTCTATTATGGTTTTCCTATCTTCATTTTGGGGTATCAGGATCAGAATTTTGGACACAATATTACGACCTGTAGCTCCTCTTATAGCTTGGGAGATTGGCTAGTCATTGGTGTTGGTGCTGAGGAAAATGCGGCTGAGCAGATTAAGCATTATCAACAGTTCACCGTGAATATCCCTGATGAAAATCTCATGCTCGAGATGGAGCAGGCTGGTTTTATCAGTCATAGAGAGAAATTGAAACACCTGGGGCTAGACTACGAGATTTCTGAACGGACTCAGGCACCGATTTTAGAGATTTGTCCAGTCGTGTTAGAATGTCAAGTTGATAGAATTATCGAGGAGGATGGAATCTGTCATATCTTTGCCAAGATTATCGAGCGACTGGCTAATCCTGAACTCTTGGATGAGAAAGGGCATTTTAAAAATGACCGTTTTTCACCGACTTACTTTATGGGGGACGGTCACCAGCGCGTTTATCGCTATTTAGATAACCGTGTTGACCCTATGGGGAGCTTCATCAAGAAAGTGAGGATGAAGGATGTCAAGAGCTGAATTACCAGAACGATTAGAAACCGAACGACTCGTCTTACGAGTTCGTACTGTAGCGGATGCTGAGGATATCTTTGCCTATGCTAGTCGTCCGGAAGTCTCTTACCCAGCAGGCTTTCTACCCGTCAAGACCTTGGAAGATGAGGTTTACTATCTAGAGTATATCCTTCCCGAACGCAATCAAAAGGAAAATCTCCCAGCTGGCTATGGGATTGTCGTCAAAGGAACCGATAAAGTCATTGGTTCTGTTGATTTCAACCATCGCCATGCGGATGATGTGCTAGAGCTTGGCTATACCTTGCATCCAAACTATTGGGGTCGAGGCTATGTACCAGAAGCAGCGTTTGCCTTGATTGACTTAGCCTTTAAAGATTTGGATCTTCACAAGATTGAACTGACTTGTTTTGGTTATAATGTCCAAAGTCAACGAGTCGCAGAGAAACTTGGTTTCACTCTTGAAGCTCGCATAAGAGACCGCAAAGATGCCCAAGGCAATCGTTGTGATGATTTGAGATATGGTTTGCTGAAGAGTGAGTGGGAGGTGATTTGATGCATCTTTTCATCATTGGTGCTCCGGCCTCAGGAAAAATGACGATTGGTCAAGAGTTATCTCGACTGACAGATGCTACCCTCTTTTATAACCATCAAGCCATCGATTTTGCACTAGAAATCTATCAGGACTTTACAGAGGAAATGTGGGAATTTGTTCGTGGAATGACCTTTTCTTTCCTTGGAGCAAGTGCAAGAAATCAGCGATCAGTAATTTTAACAGACGTAATTGATTTTTCAAATCAGTACCAGCTGATATATTTGAAGCAAATTCAGGATTTATTGGATAACTTTCATCAAGAGATTCTGTTTGTTGAGTTGGAAACAAGTCTTGAGGAGCGTTTACGTCGAAATCAAACGGAGAATCGATTAAAGTACAAACCCTTAAAACGACATATTGAGGTATCTGAAAGAGAAATTTTAGAGACCGCTGAAACACTTCAATTAAATTCCCAACATCAACCGAATGAGTTGCACCACTACCTTAAAATAAATAATACGAGTTTGACTGCAAAAGAAGTTGCTAAGCAAATTCAAAATAAAATGAATACAATAGAGAAAGGACAAACACATGTCTAAAGAACTTTCACCTAAATACAATCCAGCCGAGGTTGAGGCTGGTCGTTACCAAAAATGGCTTGATGCTGATGTTTTCAAGCCTTCAGGCGATCAAAAGGCTAAGCCTTATTCAATCGTGATTCCACCACCAAACGTAACTGGTAAACTTCACCTTGGTCACGCTTGGGATACGACTCTTCAGGATATCATCATCCGTCAAAAACGCATGCAAGGCTTTGATACCCTTTGGCTTCCAGGGATGGACCATGCTGGGATTGCAACTCAAGCTAAGGTTGAGGAGCGTTTGCGTGGTGAGGGCATCAGCCGCTATGACCTCGGTCGTGAAAAATTCCTCGACAAGGTCTGGGAATGGAAAGACGAATATGCCACTACTATCAAGGAACAATGGGGCAAGATGGGGCTCTCTGTAGACTACTCACGCGAGCGTTTCACTCTTGACGAAGGTTTGTCAAAAGCTGTTCGTAAGGTCTTTGTGGACCTTTACAAGAAAGGCTGGATCTACCGTGGTGAGTTTATCATCAACTGGGATCCAGCAGCTCGCACAGCCCTTTCTGATATCGAGGTGATCCACAAGGATGTCGAAGGTGCCTTCTACCACATGAACTATATGCTGGAAGACGGTTCACGCGCCCTTGAAGTAGCGACAACTCGTCCTGAGACCATGTTTGGGGACGTTGCCGTTGCGGTCAACCCAGAAGACCCACGCTACAAGGACTTGATCGGTAAAAACGTCATCCTTCCAATTGCTAATAAATTAATCCGAATCGTTGGGGATGAGCACGCCGACCCTGAGTTTGGTACAGGTGTCGTGAAAATCACGCCTGCCCACGATCCAAACGACTTCTTGGTTGGTCAACGTCACAACTTGCCACAAGTCAATGTTATGAACGACGACGGTACTATGAATGACTTGGCCTTTGAATTTGCAGGCATGGACCGTTTTGAAGCTCGTAAGGCAGTCGTTGCCAAGTTGGAAGAAATCGGTGCCCTCGTTAAAATTGAAAAACGTATTCACAGTGTTGGTCACTCAGAACGTACAGGTGTTGTGGTTGAACCACGCTTGTCTACTCAATGGTTCGTTAAGATGGACCAATTGGCCAAAAATGCCATTGCCAACCAAGACACAGACGACAAGGTTGAATTCTACCCACCTCGTTTCAACGATACCTTCCTCCAATGGATGGAAAATGTTCACGACTGGGTAATCTCTCGTCAGCTCTGGTGGGGTCACCAAATCCCTGCTTGGTACAATGCTGAGGGTGAAATATATGTCGGCGAAGAAGCTCCAGAAGGTGAAGGTTGGACTCAGGACGAAGATGTCTTGGATACGTGGTTCAGTTCGGCTCTTTGGCCATTCTCTACCATGGGCTGGCCGGATGTCGACTCAGAAGACTTCAAACGTTATTATCCAACATCAACTTTGGTGACTGGTTATGATATTATCCCGTTCTGGGTATCTCGAATGATTTTCCAAGGTTTGGAATTTACTGGCAAATCGCCATTCAAAAATGCATTGATTCATGGTCTTATTCGTGACGAGCAAGGACGCAAGATGTCTAAATCTCTCGGTAACGGGATTGATCCAATGGATGTTATTGATAAGTACGGAACAGATAGCCTTCGTTGGTTCCTTTCAAACGGTTCTGCACCAGGACAAGACGTGCGCTTCTCTTATGAGAAAATGGATGCTTCATGGAACTTCATTAACAAGATCTGGAACATCTCTCGCTACATCCTCATGAACAATGAAGGCTTGACCCTTGAGCAAGCAACTGCCAATGTCGAAAAAGTGGTCAACAAAGAAGCCGGAAACGTTACAGATCGCTGGATTCTCCACAACCTCAATGAAACCATCGGAAAAGTCACTGAAAACTTTGACAAGTTTGAGTTTGGTGTAGCTGGACACATCCTCTACAACTTCATCTGGGATGAATTTGCGGACTGGTACGTTGAGTTGACTAAGGAAGTCCTTTATAGCGACAATGAAGAAGAGAAAGTCATCACACGCTCTGTTCTCCTTTACACTCTGGACAAGATCCTTCGTCTCCTTCACCCAATCATGCCATTCGTGACAGAGGAAATCTTTGGACAAATCTCAGAAGGCTCTATCGTTACAGCGGAATACCCAACTGTTAACCCAGCCTTTGAAGACCTTGCTGCTCACACTGGCGTGGAAAGCCTCAAAGACTTGATCCGTGCTGTTCGGAATGCGCGTGCGGAAGTAAACGTAGCACCAAGCAAGCCTATCACTATTCTTGTTAAGACTAGCGATAGCGACTTGGAAGCCTTCTTTAACAGCAATGTCAACTACATCAAACGCTTCACAAATCCAGAACACTTGGAAATCGCATCAACCATCCCTGCACCTGAACTCGCTATGTCAAGCGTCATCACAGGAGCAGAAATCTACCTGCCACTCGCAGACCTCCTCAATGTTGAAGAAGAACTCGCTCGCCTCGACAAGGAACTGGCTAAATGGCAAAAAGAACTGGATATGGTCGGTAAGAAGCTCTCTAACGAACGCTTCGTAGCCAACGCCAAACCAGAAGTCGTCCAAAAAGAACGCGACAAACAAGCCGACTACCAAGCCAAATACGACGCGACCGTAGCACGTATTGATGAGATGAAGAAACTCGTGAAATAAACACAGAAACACGGTGATGAACCGTGTTTTTTTGGTATAATGAAACCAATATTTATTGATGGAGAAAGTGATGTCTAATACTCTTCGAAAATCAAATTCAAACCACGTCAGCGTCGCCTTACCGTACTCAAGTACAGCTTGCGTCTAGCTTCCTAGTTTACTTTTTGATTTTCATTGAGTATAAACACCCGCATTATGAATTGTTAAATTTAATTGGCTACGGTCTTGCCAAGTTTGACAAGCTTTTTATAAAAGAATTTCAATGTTCTAGCAAGTCGGAGTTTTATCGCTATGTGGTTTCTCTGGGAATTGCTGAAACAACTGGAGTTGTAAAGAATAGAATGGATTTATTTGATCCTTATTTTGACAATAATCGAAAAGGTTGGTGGCAGAAAGCTGAAGTTTACCGTTTTCGTAAAGATTTAATTGATATGATGTTTGGAAATGAAGATGTTCATAGTTATGCTGAAATCGTTAAAATGCTACTTGCTAGTGAAGGAAAGAAAACAGGCATAACCATCGTTGAAAAATCAATAATTAGAACTAAATTCAAACGTCTACAAGAAACTGGAATGGAAGCGGAAAATTATTTTATACTCAACTTTGATAAAGAAGAAAAATTCCAAGGTGGACAGTTAACCGATGTCCATCTTTATGGTGATGGATATGATTTTCAGGTAGATGTCCAAGAGCATTCTTACCTTGCCGAAGTAAAAGGTATCCGAAAATCTAAGGGTCGCATTCGTTTGACTTCCAACGAGTTTGAAAAAGCCAAAGAGTTCCAAACAGATTTTGTTTTATCTCTAGTCACCAACCTAGATGATATTCCAAAGTTAGTGTTAATCGATAATCCTTTAAAACATTTTGAGTTTAAAAAGAATATTATAAAAAATGAAATTATTGAATACAGAAGCTTAGAAGATTTGTATTAGTTTCCCTTAAGTGTTCCAGTTGAAAGAACGAGAAGTCTTGACAGGTCAACGGCTCAATGAACTGGAAATCAAAGGTATTGGCTTGACCAAGTTTAAAAATGGGGAAATCGGTATTGAATTTATCTGGATCGATACCGAACCCCCGCCAAGTGATGCCATCGGCTGAGTAGCAAAGAAATAAAAAGTTCGCTGTCTTTTTGTTTTGTATTTTACAGTTTTTTCTTTACAAGTCTTTCTTTTTTATGGTATTCTTTTAAGCAACAAGTGTTGCGCAACTAATATTGCGCGAAAGGAGTCTTATGCCACCAAAGGTTAAATTTAGTAAAGAGACTATCATTGGAACAGCTTTACAATTGGTGAGAGAAGAGGGCATGGCTAGTCTGACGGCTCGAGCATTAGCGGAGCAACTGGGAGCCACACCAAGAGTCATTTTTGGGCAATTTGCCAATATGGCCGAGTTACAAGCAGAGGTTATTGGTGCTGCGGAAATGGTAGTGGTGGAGTATATTCGTAAGGCCTTAGAAGATGAGAAGCCTTTTCGATCCGTCGGGGTTGCTTATATCCTTTTCGCCTCAAAAGACCCCCAACTCTTTCAATTGCTTTTCCAAAATCCCAGCAAAGATCCGATTCGTCGCTTTCAAGATTTTCTTCCCATGAAGGATTATAGTTACCAATTGGTTCTGGATTCGATCGTCGCAGACTATCCTTTGAATGTAGAGGAGGCTGGTCGCTTGTACCAGCATCTATTTATCTACTCGCACGGGATGGCCTCAATGGTTGCTTCTGACATTTATCAATTCAGCATGGAAGAAGTGATTGGATTACTGACAGAGGTTTGTCAATCTCTCATCAAAGAAATGGTAGGAAAGAAATGATTCAACTAGAAAATGTGCACAAAAGTTACGGCCAAACCAAGGTTTTAAAAGGGATTGATTTGCAGCTTCAAGACCAGTATGATGTGGTTATCCTCGGTCCTTCTGGATCAGGCAAATCAACTCTCTTAAACGTTCTGTCAGGTTTAGAAAAGGTAGACGAGGGACATATACTCATTCAAGGACAGGATTTGGCTCAACTCACAGATACTCAATTGACAGCCTTTAGACGTGAGAAGATTGCCTTTATTTTTCAGCAGTATTATTTATTGCCTAATCTAACAGTCAGACAGAATGTAAAGATGGGGGCAGACCTGGCAAACAATCATGATTTTTTGCAGATTATCGAGGATTTGGGACTTGGCGATAAGCTGGACAAGTATCCGAGTGAATTGTCAGGTGGGGAACAGCAGAGAGTCTCCATTGCTCGGGCCTTGGCCAAAAAGCCAGAGATTCTTTTCTTAGATGAGCCGACGGGAGCCCTGGATGAAGAAACAGGGCGCAAGATTCTGGACTATATCTGGAAATTAAAGGAAAAGCTGGGCTTTACCCTCATCATGGTGACGCACAACCAAAATATTGCGGATATGGCAAGAACCATCATTCGTGTCAATAGTGGTAAGATTACCGAAGTTGTGATCAATGATCAGCCTCAGACTGCCTATGAGATTGGATGGTAAGCCATGTTTTCAGTAAAAGATATTCGAAAATTAGTTGTCGTCAGTATAATTGGGGCTTGTGCGGTCTTTGTGGCCAATCTCTTCTTGAATTTTTACTTGGACATCGAGCAGTTGGAGATTTCTAAAACCAATCCCATGATTCAGACCTACTATGATGTCCAGATTTCGCTTTCTTGGATGGTGGCCATGGTCAGTGGAGTCGTCTTGTCCTTGACGTCGGTCCTTCTCATGTGTTTTTATATCAAACAATTTGTCGATGATCACAAGGAACAATTAGGAATTTTAAAAGCTTTGGGCTATAGCAATGGCCAGCTGGCTAAACGATTTTGGGCATTTGGGATCAGTTTTGGTGCCGGAGCGCTTCTTGGCTATTTCACTTCTTTTCTTATGATGGGGCATTTTTATGACTTCCGGAATGAAAAGGGGATCCTGCCAGAAATTACCATTCATTTTCATTGGCAGCTCTTGCTTGCTTTTGTGGTCCTTCCAACGGTATTTTTTATGCTTATCGCGGTTGGTTATGCTAGAAGACAACTACAAACGCCGGCTCTTCGCTTATTGAAAAAGTCCCCAACACCAATCAAGGTCAAAAGGAGAAAGAGGGCTCCTAAGAAAGAGAAAGACTTCCTAAAAGAGCTGTCTTCGTCACTAATTTGGGGGAGAAAATCTATCCTATTTTTTGTAGTCTTTGGCTCTATGTGTTTTGCGGCTATGGTTCAATTATCCTTTGGTCTAAGGGACTACACAGATGACATCATCCAAACCATGATGATCATGATTGGCTTGATCCTTTCTTTCTCTATTCTCTTTTTGTCATTGGGGATTGTCGTCTCAGAAAGTCGCGAAACCCTGGCTCTTATGAAGGTTTTTGGCTACACAGATCGTGAATGCCAAGGTCATATCCTATCTCCCTATCGTTTCTGGGCATATCTAGGATTTGTTCTTGGGACGGCTTATCAGTACGCTATCATGGAAATCTTGATTGGTGTGATCAAAGATACGGTTCCTGAAAAGATTGAGCATCACTTTGATGGGAATGTTTGCTTCTGGACTTTGATCGGTTTTGCTGTGGTTTATGAAAGCCTCTTTTATCTATCCAACAGAAAACTCCAAAAGCAAACCATCAAAGAAGTACTCTTAGCTGAATAAATAGAGAAGGTTGGATTCTCCAGCCTTTTTCTTATGAAACTCATTAACAAGAGAAGGATTTTTCACTATTCTAGGGAAAATGAAATAAAGGAAAGAAAACGAAGTTACTGGTAGGACCTGAAATGATCTTTTTACTTGATTTGACGCAACAAATAATCCTTTATCTCTGTAGGAATCCTCTTGCAGTTTGTGGTTGGTATTGGAGTTGCAGTCTTGAGTTATAAATAAATCAATATACCTGTGGTCATGTTACACAGGTCTTTCAATTAGCTGAAATATTTCACCTTTATTTTTTCTTAACCTTTGACTATTCTGCAAAATTATCGTAAAATAAAGAGTAAATGATAAAATGAGGTCAGAGTCTGTTTGCTCTGGCGATAGTAGTATAAATGAGGAGAAACGCTTTGGAATTAGAAGTATTTGCTGGGCAAGAAAAAAGTGAACTATCTATGATTGAGGTAGCGCGTGCTATCTTGGAACTTCGTGGTCGTGATCATGAGATGCATTTTAGCGATCTTGTAAACGAAATTCAAAACTACCTTGGAACATCAAACAGCGATATCCGCGAAGCCTTGCCTTTGTTCTACACAGAGTTGAACTTTGACGGTAGCTTCATCTCACTTGGAGACAACAAATGGGGTCTTCGTTCATGGTATGGTGTGGACGAAATCGATGAAGAAATCATCGCTCTTGAAGAAAATGACGACGATGAAGTAGCACCAAAAGCTAAGAAAAAACGTGTCAATGCCTTTATGGATGGCGATTCAGATGCCATTGACTACAATGCAGATGATCCAGAAGACGAAGATGCATACGAAGCAGATCCAGCACTTTCATACGATGATGAAAATCCAGATGATGAGAAAAATGAAGTGGAAGCTTACGATGCAGAAATTAACGAAATCGCCCCAGATGACTTGGGTGAAGACGTGGATCTCAACGAAGAAGACGACGAGTTTTCAGATGATGATACTGAAAACATCGAGGAATAAAAGTTAGCTATTGACAATTATCCTATTTTTAGGTATCATATTGTTCGGGCACCTCTTTTAGAGGTCGGGGCTCCCTAGTTCTTAGGGAGCTATTTTTGTTTTTTCAAGAAGTTATCTTCTTGTATTTTGGTTGTGAATCTGGTGCAGTCGTTCCAGATTATTCTTATTAGTAGGGTCTTGTTTTCTATGTCCCCTCGTAGTTAACAAGGCCTTGAGCATTTTAGAAAGAGGAATCTATGTCTACGAAATATATTTTTGTAACTGGTGGTGTCGTATCGTCTATTGGGAAAGGGATTGTGGCAGCGAGTCTGGGCCGTCTCTTGAAAAATCGTGGTCTCAAAGTAACCATTCAAAAATTTGATCCTTATATCAATATCGATCCGGGAACTATGAGTCCTTACCAGCACGGGGAAGTTTTTGTGACAGATGACGGAGCTGAGACAGATTTGGACTTGGGTCACTATGAACGTTTCATCGATATCAATCTCAACAAATATTCCAACGTGACAACTGGTAAAATTTACAGTGAAGTTCTTCGTAAAGAACGCCGTGGAGAATACCTTGGTGCAACTGTTCAGGTTATTCCTCATATCACAGATGCTTTGAAAGAAAAAATCAAGCGTGCCGCTCTAACGACTGATTCTGATGTCATTATTACAGAGGTTGGTGGAACAGTAGGAGATATCGAGTCATTGCCATTCTTAGAGGCCCTTCGTCAGATGAAGGCAGATGTGGGGGCGGATAATGTCATGTATATCCATACAACCTTGCTTCCTTACCTCAAGGCTGCTGGTGAAATGAAGACCAAACCAACCCAACACTCTGTAAAAGAATTGCGTGGATTGGGAATCCAGCCAAATATGTTGGTTATTCGTACAGAAGAACCAGCTGGTCAAGGAATTAAAAACAAACTGGCCCAGTTCTGTGATGTGGCACCAGAAGCCGTTATCGAATCGTTGGATGTTGAACACCTTTACCAAATTCCATTGAACTTGCAGGCTCAAGGTATGGACCAAATTGTCTGTGACCACTTGAAATTAGACGCACCAGCAGCGGATATGACAGAATGGTCAGCTATGGTGGACAAGGTCATGAACCTGAAAAAACAAGTCAAGATTTCCCTTGTCGGTAAGTATGTGGAGTTGCAAGATGCCTACATTTCTGTGGTTGAAGCCTTGAAACACTCTGGGTATGCCAACGATGCAGAAGTGAAGATTAATTGGGTCAATGCCAATGATGTGACAGCAGAGAATGTGGCGGAACTCTTGTCTGATGCGAACGGAATCATCGTTCCAGGTGGTTTTGGTCAACGTGGTACAGAAGGGAAAATCCAAGCCATTCGCTATGCGCGTGAAAATGATGTTCCAATGTTAGGTGTCTGCTTGGGAATGCAGTTGACTTGTATCGAATTTGCTCGTCACGTTTTAGGACTCGAAGGTGCCAATTCTGCAGAGCTTGCACCAGAAACAAAATATCCTATCATTGATATCATGCGTGATCAGATTGATGTTGAGGATATGGGAGGAACCCTTCGCTTGGGACTTTATCCGTCTAAGTTGAAACGTGGCTCTAAGGCTGCGGCTGCTTATCACAATCAAGAAGTGGTGCAACGCCGTCACCGTCACCGTTATGAGTTTAATAACGCCTTCCGTGAGCAGTTTGAGGCAGCAGGCTTTGTCTTCTCAGGAGTTTCTCCAGACAATCGTTTGGTAGAAATCGTGGAAATTCCTGAAAACAAATTCTTTGTAGCGTGTCAGTATCACCCTGAACTGTCAAGTCGTCCAAACCGCCCAGAAGAACTCTACACTGCCTTTGTCACTGCAGCAGTTGAGAACAGTAATTAGCAAAATCAGAACCTTTGAGAAGAATCTCATAGGTTTTTTTCTTGCATATTTAGGATAAGATTTGCAAAATAAAAACATAGTGATATAATTAACATAACAACATCTAAGGAGGAATTACAATGAAAAAAATCACACTATTTGGTTTGTCTCTAGCAGGTTTAGCTTTGCTAGTTTCACCTCATTCAGGGCAGGCATTTGAGCTTAAAGAAGAATGGGTTGTTAAGTGTGGAGTACAGTATCAAGATGGCAAGATTCTTCGGTTTAACAATGGTCATGAAGTGGATATCAAAGTCTTGGATTTGCCAAAAACCGAGAAAATCGAGTGGACGGTTAGTCTCGATGGTCAAGATCAGACTGTCAATTTCCTAGGCCAAGAAAAGGACAAGTCTATGATGGGTGTAGAGGGGCGTTACCTGAATTTCTATGTTCCATATGGCTATAGAGGAGATATCAAGGTCGAGGCTAAGAGCGGAAACGAAGTGAAGACCTGGTCAACGAAAGTTGTGGATGATATTCATAATGATAGTGTAAAGAGAGGCTACTACCGTATTGAAGAATCAAATGATCAATACACTTACCTCGATGCTAAATGGGATTATCAAACCAAGACTTACACTGCTACTTTACCAGAGACTGTTAATGGTCAAAAAGTTTTTGCTTGGGCAAATTATGATAATGACGAGTTGAAACTAGAAAAACCAAAATCTATTAGTCACAAATATGATGATGGAGGATCTTTCAAAGAACTTTATCCGATTGTAAAAGCAGAAAGTTGGCTAAAATCAAACCAAAACTGGTACTATCAAAAACAAGGTCAATTAGTGCAGAAGGATTGGGTTTATGACAAGGGAACTTGGTACTTTATGAATGATAAAGGAGTCATGTTCAATCAAACTTGGCTTTATCAAGGTAGTAACTGGTATGCCTTTAAATCATCAGGAGCTATGATTGCTAGTGATTGGCTTTACGACCAAGGCAAGTGGTACTATTTATCAACTTCAGGAGCCATGAAAGCAAGCACTTGGGTTTATGACAAGGGAGAATGGTATTATGTAAGTTCTTCTGGTGCCATGATTGCGAATGATTGGGTCAAAGACAATGGTAAGTGGTATTATCTAGCTTCATCAGGTAAGATGCTTCGCAATACCTACACACCAGATGGCTACTACGTTGGCAACTCAGGTGCCTGGCAATAAGAATAATACTCTTCGAAAATCTCTTCAAACCACGTCAGCTTCATCCACAACCTCAAAACAGTGTTTTGAGCTGACTTCGTCAGTTCTATCTACAACCTCAAAGCAGTGCTTTGAGCAACCTGCGGCTAGCTTCCTAGTTTGCTCTAGTATAAGAAGTCCTTTTCCTTTAAGGAAGAGGCTTTTTAGTTGCGTTTCTGCTGCTTCCTCATTTGTCCTAAAGCCTTTTTTGTGTTAAAATGAATGGTATGAAAGCTAAAAAAATGTGGATGGCAGGTCTGGCTCTGCTTGGTATTGGGAGCCTTGCTCTTGCTACGAAAAAAGTTGCAGATGACCGCAAGCTCATGAAGACTCAGGAAGAGTTGACAGCGATTGTGCGAGACAACTTTTCAGACATGGGGGAAATTGCGACCCTCTATGTTCAAGTTTATGAAAGCAGTCTAGAGAACTTGGTTGGTGGCGTCATTTTTGAGGATGGCCGTCATTATACCTTTGTCTATGAAAATGAAGACCTAGTCTATGAGGAGGAAATCTTATGATACAACCAGCAAGTTTAGAAGAATTAGCATCTTTAGTAGAAAAAGATGGCAAGAAGGTCTTTCTTTTTGTGGCAGACTGGTGTGGAGATTGTCGTTATATCTATCCTGCCTTGCCAGAAATTGAGGAGACCAATCCAGAGTTCACTTTTATTCGAGTGGACCGAGACCAGTATATGGATTTAGCTAAACTCTGGGATGTTTATGGAATCCCCAGCCTTGTTGTTCTAGAAAAGGACAAGGAAATCGGCCGTTTTGTCAATCGAGACCGTAAAAGCAAGCAACAAATTAATGACTTTTTAGCAGGACTGAAATAGGAGAAAATAGAAACAATGATTTTTACATATAACAAAGAACATGTTGGTGATGTCCTTATGGTCATCGTGAAAAACAGTGGAGATGCCAAACTGGATGTAGAACGCAAAGGCAAGGTAGCTCGTGTTTTCCTCAAAGGTAATGGGGAAACAGTGGCGTGGAATATTTTTGAAGTTTCAAGTTTCTTTGAAATTGCAGAGCGCGGTCAAGTCTTTTTATCAGATGAGCAAGTAACTCGTTTGAACCAAGAATTGCAGGCGGAAGGTTTTAAAGAAGAAATTGTCAATGACAAGGAACCTAAGTTTGTTGTTGGTGAAATTGTCGAGATGGTAGCTCATCCAGATAGTGACCACCTCAACATCTGCCAAGTTGCAGTCGCAAGTGATAAGACAGTGCAAATCGTTGCAGGGGCTCCTAATGCGCGTGTTGGGTTGAAAACCATTGTAGCTCTTCCTGGAGCAATGATGCCAAAAGGCAATCTTATTTTCCCAGGCGAACTTCGTGGTGAAAAGAGTTTTGGCATGATGTGTAGTCCTCGTGAATTGCATCTGCCAAATGCTCCGCAAAAACGTGGTATTATTGAATTATCAGAAGACCAAGTTGTCGGAACACCATTTGATCCAGCTAAACACTGGACTGCCTAGGCACTTGTTAGTATCTGATAGACCAGCTAGAAGGAAATAAGATGGCAAAAAATGTAGTGATTACAGGAGCGACATCAGGTATTGGTGAAGCAATTGCGCGTGCTTATCTGGAGCAGGGTGAGAATGTCGTTCTAACAGGTCGACGGATAGACCGATTAGAAATCCTTAAGTCGGAGTTTGCAGAAACTTTTCCAAATCAAACCGTCTGGACCTTTCCACTAGATGTCACGGATATGACTGTGGTAAAGACTGTCTGCTCTGATATTCTAGAAACGATAGGTCAGATTGATATTCTGGTCAACAACGCCGGACTGGCTCTAGGTTTAGCACCCTATCAGGATTATGAAGAGTTGGATATGTTGACCATGCTGGATACCAATGTCAAGGGCTTGATGGCAGTTACTCGCTGTTTCATGCCAGCAATGGTAA
This sequence comes from uncultured Streptococcus sp., assembly GCF_963518475.1. Taxonomy (GTDB): domain Bacteria; phylum Bacillota; class Bacilli; order Lactobacillales; family Streptococcaceae; genus Streptococcus. Next base: position 147,123 of record NZ_CAUQJA010000001.1, read on the forward strand.
AAGTCAATCAAGGTCATATTATCAATATGGGGTCAACCGCAGGAATCTATGCCTATGCGGGTGCAGCAGTTTATTCAGCTACCAAGGCAGCGGTTAAGACCTTTTCAGATGGACTGCGAATTGATACCATCGCAACGGATATCAAGGTGACAACCATTCAGCCTGGAATTGTCGAAACAGATTTTTCGACGGTACGTTTTCACGGTGATAAAGAACGAGCTGCGTCCGTTTACCAAGGAATAGAAGCTTTGCAAGCTCAGGATATTGCAGACACAGTAGTCTATGTGACCAGTCAACCTCGTCGTGTGCAGATTACAGATATGACCATTATGGCCAATCAACAGGCGACAGGATTTATGGTTCATAAAAAGTAAAAAATTTCTTCGAAAAGTTACAAATTTCTGTAACTTTTTTTGATTTTCTGCGAATAGATAAGTAGGAGGAAAAAATATGTATAATAAAGTTATCATGATTGGACGTTTAACGTCTACACCAGAATTGCACAAAACCAACAATGACAAGTCAGTAGCGCGAGCGACTATTGCAGTCAACCGTCGTTACAAAGACCAAAACGGGGAACGCGGAGCCGATTTTGTTAATATGGTCCTTTGGGGCAGACTAGCAGAAAGCTTGGCCAGCTACGCAACTAAAGGTAGTCTTATCTCTGTGGATGGAGAACTTCGTACCCGTCGCTTTGAGAAAAATGGCCAGATGAACTACGTGACCGAAGTACTTGTCACAGGATTCCAACTCTTGGAAAGTCGTGCTCAACGTGCCATGCGTGAAAATAATGCAGGCCAAGACTTGGCGGATTTGGTCCTGGAAGAGGAAGAATTACCATTTTAAACATTGAAAAGTCTGAGTTGCTCTTAGGCTTTTTTATAATGTATAAATGTGTTACAATGAACTAGTTGAAACTTTTTGGAGGTTGGAATGAGTAGAGAATATACAAGAACAATCGTCAAAATTATATTTTGTACAGTAGTCGTATTTGTTTTTGCGATTTATACTCATGTGAGTCAGACAGATCCTATTCCGGGACAAATAAAAGTTGGAGCGACTTATATGACGATGAATAGTGAATTTTATAGACATTTACATAATGAGATTCAACGCTATTCTGATTCAGAAGGTCAGATATTGTATACTCGGGACGCAGAGATGAGTGAAGAAAAACAGAGTAAACAAATTGATGAGTTTATAGAGAAGCGAGTGAATGTTATTGTTATTAATCCGGTTAAGAGTGATAGCGAGCAAATTGTAGAAGCGTTAAGTAGGGCAAAGAATTTTGGAATTAGAGTTATAGCAGTAGATAGTCAGTTGAATAATATAAAAGTTGATACGAGTATAGTTTCTGATAATTACCATGCTGGGATATTAATTGCCAAGGATTTGATGAAACGTACCTCAAATGCTCATATTCTTTTGTTAACGCACAAAGATGCTTTATCAGCTAATCAGAGAATAACTGGTTTTTTGGATACAATAAAATCAGAAGAACATTATCAAATTATCTCAGAAAGAGAAACGGTTGGTCAAACAGAGTATGCTATGACTACTGTAGGTGATGCGTTATCTGAAGGTTTACAATTTGATGCTATAGTGGCTTTAAATGATAGAGCAGCTATAGGAGCTTTAGCAGCAATTAAAGAATTGAAAGTAACTTCAAAAAAACTTATTTACGGAATAGATGGTTCACCAGATATGAAGCATTTATTAGCTACAACAGATGAAGTTACGGGAACGGTTGCTCAATTTCCATCTCATATGGGTAGAAAAGTATCGGAAACAATAGATTTATTAGTAAAAAAAGAAGAAGTTGAAGAATTATATACTATACCTGTACAATTTGTTGATAAAAATAATATAATTCAGGTTGATATTAATGGGTGGCAGTAATGAAACAGGTAAAAGGTGTCCAGTACTCTATAATTTTGCTTTTATTAATTAATTTTCTAACCATTATATACAATGGAGCTTTGTATATACAGATTACAAACTATGTAATTTCAAAGGGACAGATGATACTCTTATTGGGAGAATTAAACAATATTTCAAAATCACCTGACCAGATTTTTTGGTATTCAATTATCTTTTTTGTCGGTATTATTTTTATATCTACCTATAAAATGTATTCAACTGAGAAAAAATGGCCAATTTTTTCAAAATGGAATTTGTTTGAAATAGTATTAATGATTGGTGTTATATGGTCACAAAATCTGTCATACAATGGAATAATATTATTAGTTTTTGCTGATATATTCTATAGTTCAAGAGAGTTTCAAGACTCTGATAGTAAACGTTCTTGGATTATTTTTATTTTCTTGAGTTTTTTAATGTTACTTTTAACAGACTATGAAATCTTGTCACTATTTATAAAAGTTCCATCTCTTTCTACCTATATCCAATTTTACCCATCGTCCATACGAGGTGTAGTGTTATTTTTAGAAAATGCATTGACGTCATTAAACGTTATTATTTTCATCATCTCTTTATTGTCTTATATCCTATACGTGATTAAAGAGCACCATAATATTGAGGAAGAGCTTAAAATGTTATCTAGAGTCAACACTGAATTGAATCATTACATATCGTTATCAGAGAAAATCGCTGAAGATCGAGAAAGGAAAAGAATTGCTCGGGAAATTCATGATACTCTAGGTCATGCGTTGACAGGAATTTCAGCAGGGATTGATGCTGTTTCTGTACTAATTGATGTTCATCCTATCCGTGCTAAAGAACAGTTGAAAAATGTTTCAAATGCAGTTAGAGAGGGGATAAAAGATGTTAGGGGATCATTACATAGACTAAGACCAGGAGCTTTGCAAAATAATGGTTTAAAAGATGCTCTAATATTAATGATTAGTGAGTATGAGTCTCTATCAAAACTCTCTGTCGATCTAAAATATGAATGGGGGAATATTGATTTAGATGTTATGCAGGAAGATACTATTTTTAGGATTATACAAGAATCTATGACAAATTCTGTTCGTCACGGACATGCTAGTAAAATGAGCATTCGCTTTATGAGTGAGGATAACAACATAATAGTTTTGCACGATAATGGAATAGGTTTTGACGACTTACAAATTGGGTATGGCTTGAAACAAATGAGAGAGCGAGTTTCTATTTTAGGTGGTTCTATTCATTTTGAAAATAGGGAAGGATTTTACACTAAAATAGTTTTTCCAAAAATAGGAGGTGAAGTATATGATAAAGGTAATGATTGCAGATGATCAGGCGTTAATTAGAGAGTCTTTGCAGATCATTTTATCAGTATATGCTGATATTGATGTTGTATCCGTCGTTGGTGATGGTATCGAAGCTATGGATAACATTATGACTGTAAAACCGGATATAATTTTAATGGACATTAGAATGCCCAGAATGGATGGAGTATTGGCTACAAAAGAAATCAAAAAACTTTTTCCAAATATAAAAATTATAATCTTAACAACATTTGATGACGACGAATTCATTTTTAGTGCTTTAAAATATGGTGCATCTGGCTATTTATTAAAAGGAGTTTCAACCGACGAGTTATATCAAGCCATTCAGACAGTGTATAAAGGTGGAGCTATGATTAATCCTAATATAGCTAGTAAGGTATTTCAATTGTTCTCGCAGATGGCACAGACCAATTTTTCTATTACTGTGAAGGAAGAGAATATTGAAAATATATCACTGACAGAATGGAAAATTATTCAGCAAGTGGCATTTGGAGAATCAAATAAGGAAATTGCCAGTAATCTTTTTTTATCCGAGGGAACAGTGCGCAATTACCTTTCTATCATTCTTTCAAAACTAAATTTGAGAGATAGGACACAGTTAGCCATATGGGCTGTACAAACAGGTGTGACACAAAAGAATTTTTCAAAGGAAATGGATAAATGAAATTAAAGCAATTGTTTCTAGCGATACTGTTTGTGCTAAGTTGCTTGAGTTTATTTCTTATTTGGGAAAACAAGCAGATAAAGATTATTAGGCTGGGTTTTTATTCTGATTCTAGTTGGGGAATTCCTACAGGGAATAACAGCTATGTACTAGATGAGGCTATTAAGAAATTTGAAGAGCTTCATCCAGGGGTTAAAATTGTATATGATTCAGGTATTCCTAAGGAGGAGTATTCTAATTGGATTTCAAGTCAAATTTTAAAAGGTTCTGAACCGGATGTATTTCTATTATCAAGCGACCAATTATCTTTATTTGCATCAAAAGGTATTTTAAAAAACCTAAATTCCTATCTGTCTCAAGAAGATGCCTCTAATTTCTATGATGTATCTTTGCAGGCAGCAAAATACGGAGATGATTTATACGGTCTTCCATATGAAAGCAATCCCATGTTGATGTGTGTAAATCAAGATTTACTTTTAAGAGAGGGCATTGAAATTCCTAAAGTAGGGTGGACGCAGAAAGATCTCTATGAGATTAGTAAAAAAGTTACAAAAGATACCGATGGAGATGGAATCGTTGATCAATTTGGGATAACAGGATATAGTTGGAAAGAATCTCTAGCGGCCTTTGGTGTTAATATTTCTGAGAGTGGTATTCCTCGTATAGATTCGTCAGAAATGAAGGATGCTTTATCCTATATAAGGGGATTGAATCAATTAAACGGACGTTACAAAGTAACCTATAAAGATTTTGATGAAGGGCATGTGGCCTTTTATCCAATGAGTTTGGCACAATATCGAACATATAAACCTTTTCCTTATCATGTGGCCAAATATACAAATTTTAACTGGACATGTATTTCATTGCCAACTACTAAGGAAGACATTCGTTCTACTGTAACAGATACTTCCTTATACGTGGTTTCTTCGCGTTCTCGCAATTCAAAACTTGCCGTATCGTTTATAGAATTTTTAACAATTAATCGTGAAATTCAACAAAATTTATTTAATAAGGGTCAAGGAAGCTCAGTATTACCAGAGGTAGTAACTAGTTTGAAGAGTGAAGAGTTGATGAAGAAAGGAATGATTGGTCAGAATGCCTTAACGACTACTTCACTGGATTATATAATGAAAAATTCAATTACAACTATTTCAAAAGGAATAGATTCAAAATCATTGGTTGGAATAGAAGAAAGATTAGAAGCATTATCTATGGATGAAAATAACACGGATATTGAAGGTAGTCTTATTAAGTTACAAAAAGAACTAGATATAGGAACCCTTAAATAGATATCAAGATTATTATTTCTTAAATAATACGAACATGGCAGATGTCTTTATTGACATTTGTCATTTTTTTATTGACATTTATCAATAAACTTTTGTGACATTTAACAATTATAAAGTGAAGATAAGGATGATAGAATAAAATCAATAAAAGGAGGGAAATATGAAGTATTTGATATTAGTCAGTCATGGAGGGCTCGCAGAGGGATTGAAATCATCTCTTTCTATGTTTGCTTCGGATAAGGTAGATGATGTCATAGCGATTGGCTTAAAAGATGGAGAAAGTCTTGCAGGTTTTTCTGTAGAGGTCAAGAATGTTATTGCATCTCTGGATGAAAATGATTCGGTTCTTGTTTTAGCAGATATTGTTGGGGGAAGTCCTTTAACAACTGTTGCAACAGTATTAGAAGAATTTGGAAAATTAGAGAATGCAACTATTTTGGGAGGTATGAACTTAACAATGGCACTTACAGCAGTGGTGATGAAAGACATTCTGACTGGAAGTGAACTTGTTTCTACGATATTAAACGAATCATCATCGGCTTTACAAGAATTTGAAGTCGGATCAGATGATAATCTTAATGAAGAAGACGATATTTAGTTATATAAGGAAAGGGATAAAAAATTATGGTAGTAACATTTGTACGAATTGACGATAGAATGATTCATGGACAAACAGTCACTAGATGGGCAAAAGAACATCCATGTGATGGATTAATTGCAGTAAATGACGCTGCTGCATCTAATAAGGTTTTAATTCAGGCATATAAAGGTGCGTCAGATAAAAAAACATTTGTTTGGACAAAGGAAGCGTTTAAAGAAAAATCATCTAAAGTAACAGAATCGGATAGTAGATATTTTTTGATTACTAAAAATCCAATTGATATGAAAGAAATTTTAGTAGACCAGGGCTTTATTCCAGGAGATGTTAAAGAAATTATTGTAGGACCTGCTAACGATAGACCAGGTGCTATCAAGTTGGGAAATAATCAATCAATTACTCAAGAGGAAGCAGTTGCACTAGAAGCAATTGAAAAAGCAGGATATAAAGTTAGATTCCAATTATTACCAGATGTATCTATTGGCTATTGGAGTGATTTTAAATCAAAATTTGGATTTTAATAATGAAATAAGGAGATAAAATGATGGAAATTTCTTGGATTCAAGCAGCTCTTTTAGGATTGTTTGCAAGTTTAGCATCGATGCCAGGTATGGGGGGATCCAGTATTGGTAACTATACTTTAGGGCGTCCATTAGTTGGTGGTTTAATTGTAGGTTTAATATTAGGAGATATAACAACAGGGGTAATCGTTGGTGTGGCTTTGCAGGTATTATATATTGCCTTAGTGACACCTGGTGGAACTGTATCTGCCGATGTACGGGCAATTTCTTATATCGGAATTCCGTTATCTATCCTATTTGTTCATGCAAATAATATTTCAGGTGAAGTAGCGATTGCAGCAGCAGCAGCGCCAATTGGAGCCGCGGTTGGAACAATTGGAACTGTTTTATTCTATGGTACAGCTACTATGAATTTGCTTTGGCAACACATTGGATGGAAAGCTGTAGAGAAAGGTGATTTTAAGAAGTTATATGCTGTTGATTGGGTATATCCTTGGATTTCACATTTTATCTTTTCTTTCTTACCAACAATGATTATTACAAAATTTGGACCAGATATGGTTGATCTTATGAAAGTATATCTTCCGATGGATGGTTTTGTAATGAAGTCTCTATTTACTGTAGGAGCACTCCTTCCATGTGTGGGTATTGCAATACTTTTGAAACAAATTGTTACAAAAACAACAGACTTTATTCCTTTCTTTGTCGGGTTCACGTTAGCAAAATCTTTAGGCTTGAACTTAGTAGCAAGTGGTGTTGTGTCATTAATTTTTGCAGTAATTTATTATGAATTAGAAGTTATTAAATCTGCCCGTACGACAGCAGTTGTCAGTGATATGGGATTTGATGAAGAGGAGGATATTTAGAATGAGTCGAAAAAAAATATCAAGAAAAACATTGACAAAATCATTTCACCACTGGTTCTATGGACATCTGACATGTTTTTCTCAAGAACATATGCAAACTTTTGGATATTTAACTTCTATGCTTCCAATTGTAGAAGAAATGTATGATACTAAGGAAGAACAAAAAGAAGCTATGCAAACATACACAGCATTCTTTAATACTGAGCCACAGTTGGGTTCTCTAGTAGTTGGGATAACAGCTGGTTTGGAAGAAGCGCGTGCAAATGGAGATGCCGTAGATAGTGAAACCATCAATGGAATGCGAGCTGGTCTAATGGGCCCTATTGCAGGTATTGGAGATTCACTTATTGTAGGAACATTAATTCCTGTTCTTTTGGGGATAGCTCTAGGTCTTTCTAAAGGAGGAAATATTTCTGGTGCAATATTCTATATTATTGCATGGAATCTATTAGTCTATCTTGGAATGCGTTTTGCTTATTTTAAAGGATATGAACTTGGAGATAAAGCAGTAGAATTTTTAGTAGGTCCTAAAGGTCAGGCGCTAAGAAAATCAATTAGCGTTGTTGGTGGTATGGTCATAGGAGCTGTTGCAGCAACTTGGGTATCTGTCACTACGGCGCTAGAGCTGAAAAATGGAGATGGAGAAACATTTTTAAACTTACAAGAAAAGATTGATGGTGTTTATCCAGGTCTTTTAACAGCAGGTTTTATTGTTCTATGTTGGTGGCTGATGGCTAAAAAGAAAGTTTCTCCAAATTGGGTGATGCTATTATTGGTAGTTATTGCACTTGTAGGAGTAGCCTTAGGATTTTTCAATCCAGGATTGAAATATTAATAGTATGTAAAAAAGCAACGGTTTATAATCGTTGTTTTTATATATGCGTAATATAAGGATTTAGAGTTTCGGTATTTTTTATAAAAGAATTAACGAAAATACTAATTCCATAAATCATGTTCGTTAAAATTCTACATTATTAAAGTGCAAAATTAGGATAAAGAAATTTATCTATTCATCCTCAGAAAGTCAGACTTTTTCCTTGACTATTTCTGACCAAGTGATACAATAGAACTAATGATTTAGCACTTAGGTATAAAGAGTGCTAATAATATCTATCTCATTATGGAGGAAATCAGATGTTGAAACCATTAGGAGACCGTGTGGTCTTGAAAATTGAAGAAAAAGAACAAACTGTTGGAGGCTTTGTCCTCGCAAAATCAGCTCAAGAAGAAACGAAAACAGCTCAAGTTGTGGCTACTGGACAAGGTGTTCGTACCTTGAACGGTGACTTAGTTGCTCCAAGTGTTAAAGCTGGAGACCGTGTCTTAGTTGAAGCTCACGCAGGCCTCGATGTCAAAGATGGCGATGAAAAGTACATCATCGTAGGCGAAGCTAACATCTTGGCAATCATTGAAGAATAGAAGGAGAAAGTAAGTATGTCAAAAGAAATTAAATTTTCATCAGATGCCCGTTCAGCTATGGTCCGTGGTGTCGATATCCTTGCAGATACTGTTAAAGTAACCTTGGGACCAAAAGGCCGCAATGTTGTTCTTGAAAAATCATTCGGTTCACCCTTGATTACCAATGACGGTGTGACCATTGCCAAAGAAATTGAATTAGAAGACCATTTTGAAAATATGGGTGCCAAATTGGTATCAGAAGTAGCTTCAAAAACCAATGATATTGCAGGTGATGGGACTACAACTGCAACTGTTTTGACCCAAGCAATCGTCCGTGAAGGAATCAAAAACGTCACAGCAGGTGCAAATCCAATCGGTATTCGTCGTGGGATTGAAACAGCAGTTGCTGCAGCAGTTGAAGCCTTGAAAAACAACGCCATCCCTGTTGCCAACAAAGAAGCTATCGCTCAGGTTGCAGCCGTATCTTCTCGTTCTGAAAAAGTTGGTGAGTACATCTCTGAAGCCATGGAAAAAGTTGGCAAAGATGGAGTCATCACTATCGAAGAGTCACGTGGTATGGAAACAGAACTTGAAGTTGTGGAAGGAATGCAGTTTGACCGCGGTTATCTTTCACAGTACATGGTGACAGATAGCGAAAAAATGGTAGCTGACCTTGAAAATCCATACATTTTGATTACTGATAAGAAGATTTCAAATATCCAAGAAATCTTGCCACTCCTCGAAAGTATTCTCCAAAGCAATCGTCCACTCTTGATTATTGCGGATGATGTGGATGGCGAAGCTCTTCCAACTCTTGTTTTGAACAAGATTCGTGGAACCTTCAACGTAGTAGCAGTCAAGGCACCTGGTTTTGGTGACCGTCGCAAAGCCATGCTTGAAGACATTGCCATCTTGACAGGCGGAACAGTTATCACAGAAGACCTTGGTCTTGAGTTGAAAGATGCGACAATTGAAGCTCTTGGTCAAGCAGCGAGAGTATCTGTGGACAAAGATAGCACTGTTATCGTAGAAGGTGCTGGAAATCCTGAAGCGATTTCTCACCGTGTTGCAGTTATCAAGTCTCAAATCGAAACTACAACTTCTGAATTTGACCGTGAAAAATTGCAAGAACGCTTGGCAAAATTGTCAGGTGGTGTAGCGGTTATTAAGGTCGGAGCCGCAACTGAAACTGAGTTGAAAGAAATGAAACTCCGCATTGAAGATGCCCTCAACGCTACTCGTGCAGCTGTTGAAGAAGGAATCGTTGCAGGTGGTGGAACAGCCCTTGTCAATGTGATTCCAGCTGTGGCTGATTTGGAATTAACAGGAGACGAAGCAACAGGCCGTAATATTGTTCTCCGTGCCTTGGAAGAACCTGTTCGTCAAATTGCCCACAATGCAGGATTTGAAGGATCTATCGTTATCGATCGTTTGAAAAATGCTGAACTTGGTACAGGCTTCAACGCAGCAACTGGTGAGTGGGTTAACATGATTGATCAAGGGATTATCGACCCAGTTAAAGTTAGCCGTTCAGCCCTACAAAACGCAGCATCTGTAGCCAGCTTGATTTTGACAACAGAAGCAGTCGTAGCTAATAAACCAGAACCAGCAGCTCCGGCTCCAGCAATGGATCCAAGCATGATGGGCGGGATGATGTAAGCTTTCTATAGAAAACAACTTATAAAAAACACAAAAGGAGGGAATACCTACCCCTCCTTTTTATGCTATTCACTTCTAAATAGATTTGAGCTCTCTTAACTTATATGATAAAATAAGACTAGAAAAAGGAGAAGAACATGATCGATGTAGAAGAAATTCTGAGCAAGATGAACCCTAATCAGAAGATTAATTATGACCGTGTCATGCAGAAGATGGTACAAGTATGGGAGAAAAATGAGCAACGGCCAACCATTCTCATGCATGTTTGCTGTGCCCCTTGCAGTACCTATACTCTAGAATATTTGACTAAGTATGCAGACGTGACCATTTATTTTGCCAATTCTAATATCCATCCCAAGGCAGAATACCATAAGCGGGCTTACGTCACCAAGAAATTTGTTAGTGATTTTAATGAGCGGACAGGAAATACGGTTCAGTACCTAGAAGCTCCCTACGAACCAAATGAATACCGTAAATTAGTTAGAGGACTGGAAGAAGAGCCAGAAGGTGGCGATCGTTGCAAGGTTTGCTTTGACTACCGACTGGATAAAACAGCGCAAGTGGCTATGGACTTGGGATTTGACTACTTTGGCTCAGCCTTGACCATCAGTCCTCATAAGAATTCTCAAACTATCAACAGCATCGGAATCGACGTGCAAAAAATTTATACCACCCACTATCTTCCCAGCGATTTCAAGAAAAATCAAGGCTACAAACGTTCAGTAGAGATGTGTGAGGAGTATGATATCTATCGTCAATGTTATTGTGGATGCGTCTATGCAGCCCAAGCTCAGAATATTGATTTTGTTCAAGTTAAGAAGGACGCTACTGCGTTTCTGCTGGATAAGGATGTTGAAAAAGACTATTCCCATATCAAATTTACTGTTACGAAATTAGATATATAAATGAAAACTTGCCTCAAGGTAGTTTTTTTGCTAGTAGAAAAGCGATAGACAGAAATTGTTGGACCAATCTTTGAATTTCTAGTCCAAGGCTTGTGAGTCTTCAACAAGCCTTGGACTCTTAAAAAAATGAAGTTTTGCTCAAACGAGCTTTTTAAATTAAAATGAGCAATTATCAGTTCAAATCTGTTTCAAAAGAAGAACGGATAAATTAATCGATGCTTTGTTTTTGAGTTAGGAAGTTAAGCATGCCAAACTGAGTCGTAGGAATAAATTTCTTTATAGAAATGTGTTACAACTCTGCTATAACGGAATATTCCTTTTTTGCATTTATACAACTTATTTAACACTATCTTTATTCTTGTGATATAATGTCAAATTATAGAGTGGAGGTCATTTAAAATGATTGATAAAGTAATTGAACAATATAAAAGTCATGATAATCTTGATATTCGAGTAGAATTGCATAAGAAGTATTCAAAAAATAAATTGGGATTTAATAATTGGATATTTTCTAACTACCAAGTCACTGATGAAGTAAAGGTTCTAGAATTGGGATGTGGTACAGGAGAACTATGGAAAAGTAATAGTGATTCTATAGATAAAATGAAGCAGTTGATTGTTACAGATTTTTCTAAAGATATGGTAAAATCAACGAAGTCAGTGATTGGAAATAGAGACAATGTCAACTATGAGATAATGGATATTCAAAAGATTTCTTTTGAGAATGAAACTTTTGATATTGTTATTGCTAATATGCTTTTACATCATGTGAATGATATTCCTAAAGCTCTCTCTGAGGTAAATAGGGTCTTAAAAACCGGAGGAATTTTTTACTGTGCTACATTTGGTGAAAATGGAGTTGTAAATTATTTGGCAAGTTTATTTAAAGATGAGGTTAATCAAGATTTAGAAAATAAAACGTTTACTTTACAAAATGGTAAAAGGTACCTGAGTAGGTATTTTAACTCTGTCGATACATTACTCTATGATGATGAGTTACAGGTAACTAGTATAGATAACCTAGTTAAATACATCCAATCGTTTAAAGGAATTTCAGAAATAGGCTCACTAGAAGAGGAAATAATACGTAAAAGATTGGAAAGTGAGTTTAATAATGGTATGTTGATCATTCCTAAAGAATATGGTATGTTTATCGCTCGAAAAGAAAGTTAAGGGAACGAAATTGTGAAAAATTATGGAGAAGCTTTTCGATATTTTAGAAAATTAAACGGATATTCTTTAGAGTATGCTGCAGCTGATTCTATATCAAAATCTCAACTTTCTAGATTTGAAAGAGGAGAAAATGAAATTTCTCTTTCAACGTTTTTTGAATTATTATCAAATATCAATGTTTCGATAGAGAATTTTTGTAATTACCTAGAAAATTATAAAAGATCGGAGTTTGATGATTTTTTGGTTAATTTATCTCCAAATTTTTATAGTTTGAATACTAAAGGATTGGAGGAAATAAAAAATGAGCAACAAAAACTTTTTGAGAAGAGTGGGGAAAAAACTCATAAAATAAATACAATTATGGTTCAGGGATTATTAAATCAGATAGATTGTAATCATGTAGTTAGTAGAGATGATCTAAATTTAGTATATGACTATTTATTTCAGAAGGAACGATGGGAGTCCTATGAGATAATGCTGATTGGTAATTTATATCATCTTTTTGAAATAGATTATATTTACAGGGTCGGAAAAGAAATACTAGAGCGTACACATTATTACGAAAAAATCGGCAAGAATAGAAATTTAGTTGTGTCAGCTTGTTTAAATTTTTGGTTCTGTTGCCTTGAAAATTCACATCTAATATATGCAGACTTCTTTGAAATGAAATTAAAGAAATTATTAAAAGATGACACAAAAGTTTTTGAAAAATCTACATTCAAATTTGTAGAAGGATATAAAATATATCTGACTGAATCTAAAGAGTCTGGAATTAAACAAATGAACAATGTCATAAAATATTTTGAGTTTATTGAATCTAAAAGTATTGCTTTATATTTTCAAAAACGATTAAATGAGTTGGTAGATTAAATAGCATTTTCTCTGTTAAGTCATTTTTTACAAAGATTGTACTATAGGATTGATGCTATGCGGAAATACAATAATTAAATTTTTTGATAGGAAGGAGACCTGTATTTTTTATACTAATCATCTTCTTATTTTTTGTATTAAACGATATAAGTTTGTTGTAAACTTACAAGGAATAAAGACATTAAAAATAACAGTATATCTATTTGTTTTATATATTTTACGAATTCTGCATAAATCTCTTTCTAGTAATGTGTTGTAACTCTACTATAATGGATTTATTTCTTTTTGTGTTTACACAATTTATTTTACACTACCAAAAAATAAGGTCAGGATTTTGTTCCTGACCTTTGACAACTTTACCGATTCTTTAGTTCTACATAGCGCTTGTACCAAATGTTTACATAGGCTTCTGAGAAAGGACCACGTCCATTATTAATCCAATCAACAAGAATTTTGACATGTTCTTTTAAAATATAGTCCAAGTCATCAGAATAATTCATTTTGCGTTTGTGACGCTCATACTCCTCAACGTCCAAGAGACGTTTTTCCCCATCTGTAAAAATTTTAACATCCAAATCATAATCAATATACTTCAGTGCTTCTTCATCCAGATAGTAGGGGCTAGCCATATTGCAATAGTAGGAAATTCCATTATCGCGAATCATGGCAATGATATTAAACCAATATTTCTTGTGAAAGTAAACAATAGCCGGTTCTCGAGTGACCCAACGACGACCATCACTTTCGGTAACCAGTGTATGATCGTTGACACCAATAATGGCGTTTTCTGTTGTTTTTAGTACCATGGTGTCCCGCCAAGTTCGGTGGAGACTCCCATCATGCTTATAACTTTGAATTGTAATAAAGTCGCCTTCTTTTGGAAGCTTCATAACTAACCAACTTTCTACAATTTATAAGTTTATCGTTTACTATTGTACCATAAAATTACCTAAAATCTGTGAATTTTACATGAAAATATTAAAGATATTCTCTGAGAGCGCTTGCTATATCCGAAAAATCGTAGCCTTTTCGAGCTAAAACTTGAGTTAAACGCTGTTTAAGTTCGTATCCTTCATACTTTCGAGCATACTTAGCATATTGCTTATCAAGTTCCTTGAAGATGAGTTCCTGAGTCGTTTCTTGGTCAACTTGACTATCCAACTCGTCAAAGGCAACTTTAGCATCAGGATAGGAAAATCCTTTGTTGGTCAGATTTTGGATGATCTTATCTTGCAAGGCACGAGTTGGAAGCTTTCCCTCATATTTTTTCAATAGTGTATTCGCTACACGTTGAGCAACTTCAGAAAAATCAAATTCTTTCAAGTTCTCTTCTATAGTGGATTTTGAAATCCCTTTTTGTGTTAGTTTCTGAGTCAGTACATAAGGCCCCTTGTCTCCTGAAAGTTGATTGGCATTGATGATAGCATAAGTGTACTGGCTATCATTAATCCAATTATCCTCTTTAAGATTATCAATGACTTGAGAAAGGATGTTTTCATCAATATCGTATTTTTTCAGATATTCTCTGACTTCTTTTTCAGTGCGCGCTTTAAAGGATAGGTGGTAGAGAGCTAGATTCTTACCGTAAGAAAATTGGGCAAAGTCCTGAATCTCTTTCAATTCTTCTTGGCTTATAACCTTATCTCTTGATAACATAAAACGAACAATTGTATCTTCAGTAATGTAGCATTTGTCGTCATTATCAAGCTCCATCAGATAGAGTCTTTTTTTCTTTTCAAGTTTTGTGATTTTCATAGTTCTATTATAACTCAAAATGTGAGAAAAAGCTGAAACCCCTTGATATAGCCGTTTTTTGTCCCTTAATGATGAATTTTAAGAACTTTTTAGGAACTTTGTAGATTCTCAATGGCTTTTTCATAAAAGGAAGTCGCCTTTTTCTTATTGTCTTTGGATAGGTGACTATAGATGTCCATAGTCATTGAAATTTTAGAATGGCCTAGCCGTGTTTGGATTTCTTTATAAGGCAGGCCAGCATTAAGCAATAGACTAGCGTGGGTGTGTCGGAAAGCGTGGAAACTCAAACGAGGACATCCAGCCAGTTTTAAATGCTTTTCTAGTCTGAATCTGAGCGCTCCAGCTTCTCTATAATTGTCAAAGGTATCAGAGAACACTTTTTCAAAAGTTACCCCTATTTCCCTCCCTATTTGTGATTGTCTTGCTTTATAGAGCCGAAGCATGAGTACCGTTTTGGTATCCAGTGCTATTTCTCTAATGCTACTTTTACTTTTAGGGCTAGTGATTTCCTTGAGGGTGTTTAAAGTCTTGGTAACTGAAATACTACCGTTTTGTAGGTCAATATCAGACCATTTCAATGCTAAACACTCACGAATACGCAAACCAGTCGCTAGAAGTGTCTTATATAACACCGTATCAGAGAAATTTTTGTAAGTGTTTGGCAACTGATCCAGATAATCTAAGAATTTTTTCAAATTGTCGTCATCCAGATATTTCAGTTTTTGCCCTTCTTTGGGTTTGCGCCGTGGGACGATGATATCACTAGATGGATTTGAAGCAATGACTTGCAAGGAAACGGCATAGGATAATATGCGTTTATTTAGGGCATGGAGTTGGTTATATTGCTGATAACCTTTTCCTAGTTGATTGTAATCTATTGCCCACTGGTTTACCTGGTGCTGAATGATTGGGGGCGTCAATTTATCCAGTTTGTAGTCTCCAAAGGCTGGTAGGAGATACTTTTTTATGTTGTTTTTTGCCCCTATAAGGGTGCTATGTTTTACTGTATGGCAATAATTTTCTAGCCAGAGTTCCGTCAATTCCTGATAGGTAGTAACGTTAACGGCTTTTGTAACTGTTGAGCCGTTTTTTTCAAACTCTACCTTGGCTTGGATAGCCTTGCTTTTGAGCCTGTTCTTAGTTCTGTCTGAAATAGTTGTCTTGACTTTCTTACCTGTTACGGTATCGATACCAAGATAAACGCTGGAACGGTAAACTACTGATCCATCTTTCTTTTTGTATTCTGTAATTTTCATGGTTTTACTCCTTTTCCATCAGCAGGCAAGCAATTAGAAAAGGTTTTGAGTTTATACCATGCGAGGAGCTAGAACCTCCCCTTATTTTCGATTTTAAGCAGTCAGATGGTAAATTGTACCAGAATAGGAAACAAGGCGGATATGGGGCTTATATGAGGTTTGAAAAAGCCTCAGTATTTCAAGAGTTTTATTTAGAAAATAAAAAGGAAGTAACAACTAAGCTACTTCCCTGGAGCGCTGAGGCTCAAAGTTTAAAAATATGAGGGTAAACCCTCTAAGTAACTTAATTATAGATTAAAGTCTAATAGATGTCAATCAGCAGGCAAGCAATTAGAAATGGTTTCATTGATTAAACCTCAAAATAATGCACAAAAGGAGCTTCGTTAAAAGCCCCTTTTGGTAGGTCGCTACTGCAACCATTCATTAAGATTAAATAAATTATAATCCATTTGGAGCTATATGTAAACAAATTAGCGAATAAGTTCGTCTTTTTTCGTCCTAAAACTGTCCCTTCCGTGTTGTTTCGTAGTCCATGATTCTCCTTTCTATTTGTCAATTTTGCCGTTTTTTGCACTTTAGTCTGTAAAATTGGTTTTCTATTCTTCAATTTCCTCCATTTTTGCACAATAGACCGTAGAAATAGGGTTGCTATTGGTGAATATGGGGGAGTTTTTTATTTTAAGTTATGTTTACTAGAATATAAAAAGAAAAGTAGCCGTATCAAATACGGCTACTATCACGTTATGGATCTAAAATCCAAATGTAAACTTTATGGAGCTAAACTCCTAATAGCTGTATTGTAATATAATTATTAAAAAATGTCAAGAGATTAGAAAAGGTATAATTCTTTTAACTTTTCGTTAATTTTGTCCAATGTGTTATCAGATACTTTCATTTTTCCGATTGGATCTAATCTATTTTTCTTTAAAATTCTATCTTTGCTGATTGTTTGAAGGTTATTACACTTGGCATAAGAACGCTTAATGTATTTTTTGTAGTATTGAGTTAATTCAATAACGTCATTTATTTCTGATTGTGTCCGTTTAAGGTTATCATCGTCTATTATCTTAGGTTGAATTATTTCGTTTGAAAATTGTTCTGTATAAGCTTGGTAGACATCCGATAAGGCAGCTTCAGTAATTGCATTATTGGAATCTAAATATTTTAGGTAGGCAAATAATTCTTTGTGTAATTTTTCAATATATTCATCAAGCAAAATAGAAGGATATTCCGCAATGACTTCGTCTATGAGTACAGTATCTATTTGATTTTTAGATGTTAGAGGAATTACTGTAAGTGTTTTTTTATAGGGACTATCTACTTTGTCTAAGACAATAGCCCAATGATTATTTGATAATTCTCCGCCTATATTTACACCGAACTCTACGAATACTAGAGAACCACGACTGAATTTCCAATATTTTCTTTTTTGAGTCTTGGCTTCAAATAAGAATTGTTCAGATTGTCTTTTAACTGCTGGTGCAAGAAATCTGTATTTAGAAGATGTATGCTTTGCTTTACCAAGTTTATAGAGTTTTTCAACTTCTATGTAGTTTTGTTTGGTTTGTTCAAAATATGGATTTTCTTTGTTCATTTTAATTCTCTCTATATATGCCCACGACTTCGCCGATGGTTTAGAAGATATTAGTTATCTCTATTTGTCAATTTTGCCGTTTTTTTGCGCTTTAGTCTGTAAAAATGGCTTTCTATTCTTCAATTTCCCCTGTTTTTGCACAATAGACCGTTGAAAGAGGGGTTCTATTGGCGAATACGGGGGAGTTTTTTAATTTACGATGATTTCTCCAACAGGGATAAAATCTTTTTGTTTTGAAGATTTTGCGATTAAGTCGTATTGATCAGCGGATTTTTCATATCCAAGGGAAAGAGTAGTATTGTCGTCTGGTAATTTTTTAGCAAACTCAGATATAGACATCCGAAATACGGTAATTGCATTTTGCTGATTAGTTGTAGCAGAATTTGAATTGATTGCGTCCATAGTCTCTTTTGCGCTATCTTTAGCCGTTCCGGTTAGCAAAATCATGATTGTATCATGTGGTTCGGATGAATCTGAATCGATTACGTTATTTTGAATTTTTACGCTTATTGCGCCAGTTGATTCAGGATCTAATTTTGATTTGATTTCAGAAATTAGATCATCGTATTTACTGTTATCTACTTTGGTTTTAACGTTTGTTGAAGTAGTGTTTTTTTGCTCCGTTTTTGGTTGCTCCGAGCTATCTTTAGTAGTTGATTGATTGTTAGAGCAAGCTACTAGAACGGTAGCAGAAAGTAAGATAGCTGATGTGCTTATTAATTTTTTCATAAGTAGCCTCCTATACGCTGGTGTTTTTCTGATAAAAGATTTAGTGCGATATCCCATATTTTTTACAATAGACCTATGGGATAAAGTAGCTATTGGCGGATATGGTGCTTATATAGTGATTAGCGATTTTATATTAGTCATCATAATCTTTATGAAGAACAGGATTATCAGCTAATGAGGAAATTATTGTACTAATAGCTTCCCTTTCTTTCTTGTCTAGTGTTAAAAAATCAATAATAGTAATTTTAGTCTTATCAGGAAAGGTCATTAGACCTGCAAGAAATCTTCCGATATTTGTATCAGCATAGTCTTGCATTCCTTTTAACATAAGATCTTTTTTTTCTTGATTCCAATTTTTAACTTCTTCTTTAGCAAATCTTCTATGCCCATAATAATCGTTAATGTCTCTAAGGTTTTCTATCACAGTATCTCTTACCTTTTCACCACGAGTTAGCGCCAATAAACCATATCCTGCAAAATCCACAGGGGAATCCATGTTATCTCTATATTTCTCTAAAGTAGAAGAAATATAGTTTGCTCTTCTTCTTTCGTCTTCTCCTAAAAGATATCCAACACTTACCCCAAAATATTCAGCTAGTTCCTGAGCTTTTTGCGTTTTTATTGGACGTTCTCCCTTTTCCCACCGAGATATAGTTTTTTCATTTATTTCTAAAAGATTGGCTATTTCTTTCTGAGATTTCTTTTTTTCTTTTCTTAATTCTTTCAATCTATTCATTAATCATAATACCTTTCACTGCTAATTATAACACTTATTTTAAAAAAAGACAAAATTGTCTGCAAAAAATTAAAAAAATGCTTGACAAGGACAAAATTGTCTGATATTATAAAATCTGTAAAGGACAAAAATGTCCGTTCTCTCCAACCTTTCACACTTCAATCTATTTATGGAGGGGAATTTTTAGAAAGGAGGAAACCTATGGGGAAACTACGAGGTTATCGAGTTATGCTAGGGCTGACTCAACAACAGATGGCAGACAAGTTGAAAATTTCTTTACAGTCATATAATAACAAAGAATTAGGTAAAACGCCATTCAATGACAAAGAGCGCCTAGCGATTAAGTCAATGGTTGCAGAAATCAAACCAGACATAACAATAGACGAACTATTTTATAGTTAGAAAGGAACGAACCAATCGCAATACTACTCTACATTTACAGATTTCTCATGTGGTGCTTTACCACTGGGGATTGATAAACGGATCTAGCTAACTATTCGCTAGTGTAATTTGCTTGCTACCTATAGCAGTATCAAGGGTTTGTAGGGGTTCATATTCTCCGATTTTACCCTACTTTAATGCTTTACCTTGGTACTGTTTTAGGTGGCAAGCACTGACAAAAGAAGAAAGGAGTGAACCAATGGAACTGGTTTATATGGACGGCAAGAAAGAGCCGTATACACTGAGCAGTATCGTTGCAGACTGCGCTGAAATTAAGCACAGACATTTGAAGATTTTGCTGAACAAGCACCGAGAGGACTTTGAAAACTTCGGAAAGGTGCAATTTAAAATTTCACCTTCAAAGAGTGGGCAAAATGTACGGGACTATATTTTGAATGAGCAACAAGCAACCTTGATGATCACTTACTTACGAAATACAGAACCCGTAAAAGAGTTTAAGAAGAACTTGGTTAAAGCCTTTTTTGAAATGCGTGATGAACTTTCTAAGCGTTATCTTCAAAGAGAACTGGAAAAACCAAAGCGCAAGACCTTAACCGAAGCTATCAAATCATGGGAGAAAGCACCTAAGCATGCCTATAGTACACTTACAAACTTACTGCTAAAGGGAGCGACTGGGAAAAACAAAGCCCAACTCATGCAAGAGCGAGAAAGTGAAAACGGTATTGACAGTTTAACAAGTGATGAACTGACAATCTATCAGCGATTGGAAGATATGGCAATAGCGATGATTAACTTGAATAGGGGGTATTCAGAAATTAAGGAACTAATTTTTAAAGTATAGGAGTATAGAAAATGGAAAATGAATTTAAGACAGTTACAAATGCCAAGGGAGTAGAAATTCCTAAGTATTTCAAGGATTTTAAAAAGCTAGTTGAGAAAGACAGACAACTAGCCGAATATCTTTGTATGAACTACGAGGATTTGGACAGTGAAGACCTTGGCGCATTTCTTGAAACGGTGGAGCAGGGGTTCAGCTGGATTCTGGATCTTATCGAAAGTAAAGACTTACTTTATAAACCACAGTCAGGTAGTAGTCATGCAAAAAGAAAATAAAAAAATCACTTGCTCAAATTTTGACCGAGGAGAGCAAGCGACAAGATTAAGGATATAGAAATTTTTTCTATGCTTTGATTATAGCAAAAAATATCTATTCTATCAAATACCTAAAGAAAAACCGAAGAGCAGGCAAGCAATTAGAAAAGGTTTTGAAATCAAGCGCTGACAGGGTGATTCTAAGACCTTGTTTAGTTGAAAGATGGGTAATTACTCACGAAACACCGCTACAAGCGTTCGCCAACTTGGGGCAACTGCCCAGCGTTTGGAGTGGTGCTAATTACGTATAGGAAACAGGCAAAAAAAGGCACAGGAAAACAATATGACAGTAAACATAAAGGAAATTCAAGAGCAAGGAGGCAGACTTGGAGATGTGCTTCCCAGAATTGAATTGGTAAGACAGTTGAGTAATTCGCTGATAATGGCGAAAAATAACGGAGTAGATACTGATATCTTATCTGGACAGATGACAGAGGGGTTAGGCGTTATTCGTGACCAGATGGAACAACTCTATAGAGAGTTGGACGGGATTGCAGTTTATCTCCTTAATTGTGAGAATTTTGAAGAATTGGGGTACAAGTCAGATGAAAATTCCAGATGTAATGAACATGACTCAAGTAGAAGTTGATGATTTTATGGCCGATTTAAAGGTTAATAATCCAAATCTATTACAGTTTATTATTGATTTTTTAGATAACAAAGTATCTATCAAGGAAGTTGAAGCTTTCCAAAAGATGGAACATCAAGCCCAACAGTTATATATCAAGAATTACAAAGCGAGGGCATAGCATGAATGAACTAGATTTAAGCAATACGCAGTCTATTGTTTTTACTTTGCTACTGCTTGCCTACTACTTTATCTAAACCGCCGAGACCGCAAAAAAAGCGCCCAAATCGAGCGAGAGAGTACACAGACGATAGAAACACCTAGCGAGGATTTAAACCCTGATTATGGGCGGTATATCCAGCTTGCAGGTATCAATAAACAAGGAGCGATTAAATGACTTGTGAAGTAAATTTATATACTGATTTTAAAGAGAAGCTAGATAAGTCCAGCTTAACTAAAGAGACTTTTATAAATTTGTATATAGGTAATATAAAAAATCTATCAACAATTTTAGGAATATTAGATAATCAACTTTCGGATAAAGAGATAAGATACAAGGTTCTTAAAACTATTGAGATGATTATAAAGGATCAGGAAGATATTTTACATAGGGCAATAAAAGGGCAAATGATATTTCATAAACCAGCCTAGAAAAAGAGGAATAGAATGAATTTTACACTGAAAGGGGTGGAAGGATATGTTTAGTTTGAGTAAAGAAAGCGAACACGATTTAACTAATAGAATAAGCACAGTAGTAGAAAACTATCTAGCAGTCCGAGAAAGACCTAAACCACGACTAACTGGTTTAATGTCAGCACAGGAAGCCATGGACGAGTTAGATATAAAATACAAAACCTTGCAAAAGTGGGAAGGTGCAGGACTAAGACGTTACCAACCACCACTAGAAGATACTAGAAAAGTCTATTACAAAGTTACGGATATTTTGAAGTTTCTGGGGGTAGATGATGGCAAAGACTAAAATATATTTTTGGTTAAAAGTTGATAAGAAGTTTTTTGATAATCTTTTTATTAAACGACTGAAAAATATGCCTGGTGGCTACACTATGACAGTGATTTATATCCGTCTTATGTTGGAAAGTTTAGAAGATGATTGTATTTTGTACTATGAAGGCTATTTTGATAGTTTGGTACAGGAATTAGCTTTAAAACTAGATGTTTCTGAAGATGATATCAATATGACGGTTGCATATTTTACAAAATGCGGACTGATTCAGATAGACGATGATGGACACGCTACATTATCGCAAGCAAAAGCTATGGTAGAAAGTGAAACAAACTGGGCAAAATATAAACGTGAACAGCGTAAACAAGCCCAAAATATGGTAAGGTTGGAGAGTGTCCAAGATAGTGGGACAGTTTCCAACTCATGTCCAACAGAGATAGAGAAAGAGAATAGAGTTAATAGTAAGAGTAATAATTTATATTTAGATAATATATTGTCGGGAAATCCCGACTTCACTTTTCCTACTTGGCTTGAAGAAACAGCTATAAAAGATTTAGAGAAAACAAAACATAAAGAACTTTGGATTCCTATTGCTTATCTGAATCAAGTAGCTAATAAGCGGTATAAGTTTGTTGATAAGACAAAAAGGCTTTTACTAGCACGATTCAAAGAAGGCTATACACTTGAAGATTTTAAGCAGGTGATAGATATTAAAACGGCAGAATGGAAGGATAGTCCTGAATTTTCTAAATACCTTAGACCAGAAACAATTTTCGGATCTAAGTTTGACGGTTATTTGAATCAAAAGCCTAAAACCATAAAAGGGAAGTCTGAGGATAACTTCCCAGACCTACCATTTTAGGAGTTGCAAAGATGAAGGAACAATTTAAAGAGTTCAATAACAAAAAAATATCGGATAAAGTTTGTGATGTTCACCAGGTAAATTACTGGGAAATTTCTATACCTGTAGTAGGGAGTTCAGAAAGAAAAATACAACCATTTTGCCCAGAGTGTGTGAAGGGGGATATTAAACAAAAAGAGAAAGACCTATTACAGAGGTTTGATGATAGACAAAAGTATTTTAAAACTTATGATGTATTAATGCGTGATAGTACAATTCCTAAAGAGTTAAAGGGAGCGACATTTGATAATTTCTTTGTTAAGACGACAGAGGAGCGTCAGATGTTAGAGTTTGTAAAGGGGCAAGCCCAGAAGTACCTTGCAGGTATGACAGGAAATACTTTAATCAGCGGTAGCACAGGAATAGGAAAAAGTCATTTATCGCTTGCCCTGGCCAAAGAAATCAATGAGAGTTTCAGAGAGAAGAACGATCCTAAGAGTGTCTTATTTGTCAGCTTAACCGAGATTATCAAGCAGATAAAAGAAGGCTGGGCTTATGGAAGAAATGCAAACTTAACAGAGTATGAGGCAGTTAAAAAGCTAGTTGATGCTGATTTTCTAATCATTGATGATCTTGGGGCAAAAAATGGAACAATCACTCCTAAGAGCGACTGGGAACAGGATTTCTTGTTTGATATTATCAATAATCGAGAAACTACGATTTTCAACACGAATCTAGATAGCAGTGAACTGCGAACGGTTTACAATGCTAGAAACTCAAGTAGAATTTTGAAAGGTTTAGAGGGGAACACTTTTAAGGCTTTCACAATCAAAGATAAGCGATATACGATTAACACAGTGAGAGGAAAGAAAGGTTAATAGATATGGATGAAATGAAATTTTCAACAGAAAAAGGCTTTATTGTTTACGAAAAATGTGGTATAATAGAGATAGAAAAAGTTCCAAGATTTGGAGAGATAACTTTAGTCTACTCAGATGGGAAATTTACTCATCTAGTCAAAAAAGAAACTAAAAAATAAGTCTATTGAGAACAACTCAGGGGCATACCGTAAGCATATGATGCTAGTGGTATGTCCCTTTTTGCTTGAGAAGAAAGGAGGTGAAGAAGATGACGGTAGATACTTCATTAGGGTATGTGGTAGCTAGTAAGTTTTCTATTGATCCAGAAAAAAGACAGAAAATATTTTCAAAATGTAAAAATGAAGATAGCAGTTTAGAAAGTGGGAACCATGAAATACTAGAAAAATATGCTGACGAAAATACAAAATCAACAGTTAGAAAAAATGATTTTAAAAGCTCGTAGAGTTCTAAAAGAAAAGCTAAGAGCTAAGAACTTTAGAAAAAATTATAAACAACGAGGAGCAATAAAAAGATAAAGGAGTATAAAATGGCTAAAAAATTTAGTTTGGTAGAAAAGTATGTAAGAAGTAGAGGAATGAGTATTGATGATGAAAAATCAAAAACAGGTTTAATATTATCACAAGATATCACAAGTATCTATGACGTTCCTGAAGAAGGAAAAGAATTAGTGGATCTTGTTAATGTGATTGAGCATACGGGTACTGGTGGAACATATGAAACTGTAGGTTTTGATGATGAACATCTATCAGAACTTGAATCAGAAGAGTTTAGAGATAGTAAAAGTGTAGAACTTAGAAAAAAACAGATTAGAACCAAGTTTGAACACAAGACATTTTCAGGCCGTATTGCCTTGTCTTCTGAACAAGTTGAAGATGGAGAATATAATATCTCAGACTTCTTAAGTAACAAAATTACCCGTCTTTGTCGTAAAACACGTAATATTGAAATTGGAAAAATTCTAAAAGAAGCACCTGAAAAAAATGTTTCTAATTTTGATGAATTGAAAGACACTATAAACGATTTGAATCCCGAACGTCATAATACTCTTGTATTAAGTCAGTCGCTATTTAAGTTTTTAGATAAAGAGAAATCTAGTGATGGAAATTATATTTTAAAAATTAACAAGAAGGAACGATACTCAGAAAACTTATACGTTGATGATGTTATTGTTGTATCTGATGAAGTACTAGGAGTAAAAGGCGATAAAGTTGCTTTCGTTGGGGATTTGTACAATTTCGCTACTTTATTTGAAAGAAATAAAAATAGCTTACGTTGGGTAAGTGAATCCGTTATTTATGGAATGAGTTTAATGCTTTATACTCGTTTCGTTGTGAAGAAAATTGAAACGGATTGCGCTTTCTTTATAAAATGGAATTAGGAGATAGGGGATGGATATTAGAGAAGTATTATCAACATTAGAAAATCTTGATGATAAAAAAGATAAGATTGCAAAAGCAAGAACAAAGTTGGAAGAAAAAAGAAAAACAATTACTGGAGAGAAGAAGATTTCATTTGATAATATTGATTCTTTTCTTGAGGATAATGCTACTTCTTTAGAACAAATTGCTAAAATGAGTGAATCAATTGATCTTTTAGAGAAAGAGTATGATACTAATTTCTGGGAGGCAAAGGCAGCGATATTTGAATATATCTTTAAAGAGACTAAACGAAGAGCTGAAGAAAAGAAAATCTATAAACGTTACCAGAAGAAACTTAGAATAATTTTAGATGCCTACGATGAAATTCAATCACTAAAGAAAGATGTAGAAGAAATACATAAAGGTGTAGTTAGAGAAATAACTCAGGAGCATTCTCTTGCAGTATATCGGACAGAAGTAAATCCAACAAGTATCCTTCCGTTCTTAAATCCTGATGTCAGTGGGCATATGAATTTTTCTAAGGAATATCGTGAGATTAAAGAGTATTTAGGTAAAGAGTAATTCATTAGAAACAAGGCTGATTTGAATATCAAGAAATTGATAGCTATATCAAAAATGGCCTTGTTTTTAATTTCAGTAAATTAGTTTCACAAAATGAAGAAAGCATAAACTAAAATAGAGTATAGGCTTAGAAGTCATGTATATCAGTAAGTTACAGAATGGGGTGAGTTTCACAGAATGTAAGATAAGAGAAACTGGGGAATAAATTAGAGGGATACTTCTTTAAATTGTCATATTGAAGAGTTGTCAAACTTAAAACAATGATACCTGGTAAGTGGAGTGTTGAAATGCTGTTAAGCTTTTTGTCAGTTTGACAGAATGCAAGATAAGAAAATTTTAAAATTGAAGTGGAGGTACTTGACTATGTATGAACTGAGTAACAGAGACCTGGACGGGATAGATATTGAGTTAGGGCGATATAGAACGCTTGCTAATAAAATTCACTTGAGAAGACAAGAGTTGATACATAACAAGAAACATGGAAATGAAACGTATATTAGATCTCAGAGTAAGAAAGTTTCAAATCCTACTGAAGATACTATAATTAGAATTGAAGAAGATTTAACCTTAAGATATCTGGAAGGTTTTAAATTAATTGTAGATACCTTGATGGAAAATCTGATTGATACTGATCTAGTCATCTTTAAAATGAGATTTTTAGAAGCTGGTGTGACTTGGGAAGACGTGGCAGAGAAACTAAATAAAACTACTCGTTATATAAATAGTCGAAGAAAAGTAATCGCTAAAAGATTTATAGAACTGAAAGGATATTGACTCCCCCCACGTTGAAAAAATTTTTTTGAATACTTTGGGAACCGGTGAAGGGAACTTTTTCCAAGTCGGAGACCTCCAAACAAAAAGGGGATAAAAACCTTCCATTTTATCAGAAAAAGATTAGTTTTGAAGAACGAAGATATTTAGGGGAAGAGATTAAGCTCCTACCCTTGTAGTTTACAATAGAAAGCGGATGACTTACTTTCTGAGATTTCAGAGGATGGCAGGAAGTGAAAACCAAGTTACAATAGATGAAGAGGCTTGGAAACTTGTCCTACCTGATCAGTGGAATTTGACTAGTAAGTATAAAAAGGCAATCAGAGAGAGTCTAGAAACATTTGTCCATGATATCAATAAGATAGAGAACAAGCGAGCCAGAAAATACTTTATTATCCATTATTGTTACATGAGGAAGAAAACAGTAAGTGAATGTTTAGAGATTGCTGGGACAAAATCCACTAATTATCATAGATTCAAACAGATAGCTGTCTTAAACTTTGCGAGAATCCACGAGAACGGAGAACTAGAAGCCTATAAGTAGCTATCAGCGGAATGATTGCAGTCTAGGGCGCCCCACTTTAGGGCGTCATCATATAAAACTCCATGAATCAGTTAGAAGCCCTTGGAAACGAATCTAGGGGCTTTTAGATTTCTGAATATATAGGTTGGCGATAGTGTGGTATAATGGTGCTAGGTAATAAAAAAGCACGTTTGACCGTGCTAGTTTCTTGCCTGCTGAACTCATCATATAGTATAGTGGCTCCTTTATGGGGCTTTTTTTGTGAACATTTTTAGGAACTTTTAAAGAATTTAAAGAAAATATAAGGAAATATGATTTTAAAGAAAATCAGCAATATAAAGGCTTTAGCATACTAATAAAATATAAAAATCAAGCGGTAGCGGAATAACTCAAAATGTGATAAGATAGGGGTATGAATCTGAAAGTGAAACAAAAAATACCATTAAAAATTAAGCGCATGGGAATTAATGGTGAGGGAATCGGCTTTTATCAAAAAACATTAGTCTTTGTGCCTGGTGCTCTCAAAGGAGAAGATATCTATTGTCAGATTACTTCTATTAAACGTAACTTTGTTGAGGCAAAATTACTGAAGGTCAACAAGAAGTCTAAATTTCGAGTTGTGCCAGCTTGTACTATTTACAATGAGTGTGGAGGCTGCCAAATCATGCACCTGCATTATGATAAGCAGCTGGAGTTCAAGACGGACTTACTTCACCAAGCGCTGAAAAAATTTGCTCCTGCAGGATATGAAAACTATGAAATCCGCCCGACGATTGGAATGCAGGAACCCAAGTACTATCGTGCTAAGTTACAATTTCAGACTCGAAAATTTAAAAATCAGGTCAAGGCGGGCTTATATGCACAAAGCTCTCACTATTTAGTAGAGTTGAAAGACTGCCTGGTACAAGACAAGGAAACCCAAGTGATTGCTAATCGTCTAGCAGAATTACTTACTTATCATCAGATTCCAATCACGGATGAGAGAAAAGTTCTAGGAGTTAGGACTATTATGGTCCGACGAGCAAGAAAGACTGGACAGGTTCAGATTATTATTGTTACAAATCGCCAGCTTAATTTAACCCTGCTGGTAAAAGATTTAGTTAAAGATTTTTCAGAGATTGTGACAGTAGCTGTTAATACAAATACAGCTAAAACCAGTGAGATTTATGGAGAAAAGACAGAGATTATCTGGGGTCAAGAGAGTATTCAAGAAGGTGTTCTTGATTATGAATTTTCACTATCTCCTCGCGCTTTCTATCAACTAAATCCTGAACAAACAGAAGTCCTCTATAGTGAGGCAGTAAAAGCGTTGGATGTTGATAAAGAAGACCATTTGATTGACGCTTATTGTGGAGTTGGAACGATTGGATTTGCCTTCGCAAAGAAAGTTAAAACACTTAGAGGTATGGATATTATTCCAGAAGCCATTGAAGATGCTAAGCGAAATGCTAAAAGAATGGGATTTGACAACACACATTACGAAGCTGGAACAGCGGAAGAGATTATCCCTCGCTGGTATAAGGAAGGCTACCGAGCAGATGCTCTGATCGTAGATCCACCACGTACAGGTCTGGATGATAAGTTATTAGATACAATTCTTACCTATGTACCAGAAAAAATGGTCTATATTTCTTGCAATGTTTCGACCTTGGCTCGTGATTTGGTAAGGTTAGTAGAAGTCTACGATATCCATTATATTCAGTCGGTCGATATGTTCCCACACACCGCTCGAACTGAAGCAGTTGTAAAATTAATTAAAAAAGTTTAAAAAGTAGTTGACAAAGTTAGAAAAGCCTGTATAATAGTAAGAGTTGAAAATAACAACTCTGGTCCGTTGGTCAAGGGGTTAAGACACCGCCTTTTCACGGCGGTAA